>NZ_JSFH01000008.1 GCF_000784835.1 Thermotoga sp. Mc24
CTTTTGAACTCAACGGGTTTCAATAGTTCCTTAGAGGTATGGAAACGTCGTTCGACGAGCTTTTGTTAGATCAAAGCGTGAAAGTTTCAATAGTTCCTTAGAGGTATGGAAACGGCTTCTTCACTCTAATCTCACCCTCACCTGCTTCTGTTTCAATAGTTCCTTAGAGGTATGGAAACTGTGGGAAAGGAGGTGTAAACATGGCAGATATCCCCAAGTTTCAATAGTTCCTTAGAGGTATGGAAACTACGAATACCGTGCGGGAGCTCAGACAGTCGTATTCGGTTTCAATAGTTCCTTAGAGGTATGGAAACAACGAGGTTCGCTGAGACGAGTGTGTAGTCTCCTCCCTGTTTCAATAGTTCCTTAGAGGTATGGAAACTCTTTCGAATATCCCTGTGCCGTGAGTCGTCTATATGGTTTCAATAGTTCCTTAGAGGTATGGAAACTTTCAATAGTATTGATAATGTATTCTCCAGAAGGAAGTTTCAATAGTTCCTTAGAGGTATGGAAACACAAAGACATCGTACACAACTCCTTCCCCGGTCTTGTTTCAATAGTTCCTTAGAGGTATGGAAACCAATATGTGCCGTATTTCAAACTTGGAGGTGTGCGCTATTAGTTTCAATAGTTCCTTAGAGGTATGGAAACCTCACATCACTGTGAGCGTAAACCTTCATAACTCCCAGTTTCAATAGTTCCTTAGAGGTATGGAAACCTATCAAGAAGCAATCGAAACAAACAAAACAGTGCAAGTTTCAATAGTTCCTTAGAGGTATGGAAACTTCGCTATATCGAGCATAGCTGGGATAACTTCTTCGTGTTTCAATAGTTCCTTAGAGGTATGGAAACTTCTTCATCAACGAGGATCACCTCCCCATCTCCCAGTTTCAATAGTTCCTTAGAGGTATGGAAACTAAACACATCGGCATCCCTTGGGCTGAGAGAAACAGGTTTCAATAGTTCCTTAGAGGTATGGAAACTATGTTCCCAAATATTCATAGTATGGTTGTTCAGCGGTTTCAATAGTTCCTTAGAGGTATGGAAACCGAGATACGGCACTTGTAATGAACCACTCATCGTATCTCCAGTTTCAATAGTTCCTTAGAGGTATGGAAACCTAAGCTCTCTAATATCGAATATTCCTTTCTCAGGAGTTTCAATAGTTCCTTAGAGGTATGGAAACAGATACAACACAATCTGTTGCAGGTGAGACAATAAGTTTCAATAGTTCCTTAGAGGTATGGAAACGCCTCCAGTGTCACAGTATCAGATGTCTGAAGCTCCTGTTTCAATAGTTCCTTAGAGGTATGGAAACAAGGTTCTGGAGTACTCCTCAATGCATTTGCTCACTCTTTGTTTCAATAGTTCCTTAGAGGTATGGAAACCCGTGACGGTTTTGGATCTGTTCACGAGTATGTCGTGTTTCAATACTTCCTTAGAGGTATGGAAACGCTCCCTCCTGCAGTCGTGGTCCACGATATTGAATCAGTTTCAATGCATCTTCAGAGGTACAAGAACAAAAATTTGATGAAAAGAGGAAAGCAGGGATTAATACCCCTGCTTTTTTATTTATTGGGTGTATTTAGTTCTATTTGCGAATTTTCAGATTTTGAATGTAAACATTTTCATAATAAGATGTTTTCTGGAGGTGATAATGGTGGTACTGATGACAAAACCGGGAACATCGGATTTTGTGTGGAATGGCATTCCCCTTTCCATGGAGCTGAATCTGTGGAACATAAAGGAATACTCCGGTTCTGTAACTATGAAATTCAACGGTGAAAAGATAACTTTCGACGCGGACATTCAGAATCTTTCTCCAAAGGAACCAGAAAGGTACATTCTCGGTTATCCCGAGTTTTATTACGGTTACAAACCCTGGGAAAATCACACGGCAGAAGGCTCGAAACTTCCGGTACCAGTTTCCTCTATGAAATCACTTTCCGTTGAAGTCTCTTTCGACATTCACCACGAACCGTCTCTGCCTTTGAACTTTGCCATGGAAACATGGCTCACAAGAGAAAAGTATCAGACGGAAGCATCGATCGGCGATGTTGAAATCATGGTCTGGTTCTATTTCAACAATCTCACACCCGGAGGCGAAAAGATAGAAGAGTTCACGATCCCGTTCATGCTGAACGGAGAGAGTGTCAAAGGTACCTGGGAACTGTGGCACGCGGAGTGGGGATGGGACTACCTCGCTTTCCGTTTGAAGGATCCCGTGAAGGAAGGAAAGGTGAAGTTCGACGTGAGGCATTTTCTCGATGCCGCCGGAAAAGCTCTTTCGAGTTCTGCTCGAGTGAAAGATTTTGAAGATCTTTACTTCACTGTCTGGGAAATCGGAACAGAATTTGGAAGTCCGGAGACAAAAAGTGCGCAATTCGGGTGGAAGTTTGAAAACTTCTCTATTGATCTGGAGGTGAGAGAATGAGGTGGGCAGTTCTTCTGATGGTGGTGTTTTCCGCTCTGCTCTTTTCCTCTGAAGTGGTTCTCACGAGCGTTGGTGCAACAGACATTTCCTTCAACGGATTTCCAGTCACCATGGAGCTCAACTTCTGGAACGTGAAATCTTACGAGGGAGAAACATGGC
This sequence comes from Thermotoga sp. Mc24, assembly GCF_000784835.1. Classification (NCBI taxonomy): domain Bacteria; kingdom Thermotogati; phylum Thermotogota; class Thermotogae; order Thermotogales; family Thermotogaceae; genus Thermotoga; species Thermotoga sp. Mc24. The sequence goes on from NZ_JSFH01000008.1 coordinate 2,594, forward strand.
TCAAATTCGATGGAGAAAAGGTTGAGTTCTACGCGGATTTGTACAACATCGTTCTTCAGAATCCAGACAGCTGGGTGCATGGTTATCCGGAGATCTACTACGGTTACAAGCCCTGGGCGGGACACAACAGCGGCGTGGAATTTCTTCCTGTGAAGGTGAAAGATCTTCCAGATTTCTACGTGACTCTTGATTACTCGATCTGGTACGAAAACAACCTGCCTATCAACCTTGCCATGGAGACGTGGATCACGAAGAGTCCCGACCAGACTTCTGTTTCTTCGGGTGACGCAGAGATCATGGTTTGGTTCTACAACAACGTCCTGATGCCCGGTGGTCAGAAAGTGGATGAGTTCACCACAACAGTCGAGATAAACGGTGTGAAGCAGGAAGCAAAGTGGGATGTTTACTTCGCACCGTGGGGATGGGATTACATTGCTTTCAGACTGACAACGCCGATGAAAGAAGGAAAGGTAAAAATCAACGTGAAGGACTTCGTTCAGAAAGCCGCGGAAGTTGTCAAAAAACACTCAACAAGAATAGACAATTTCGAAGAGCTGTATTTCTGCGTCTGGGAGATCGGAACGGAGTTTGGAGATCCAAACACAACAGCGGCTAAATTCGGCTGGACCTTCAGAGACTTCTCCGTCGAAGTTGTAAAATAAAGCACAGAATCACCAACGAGAAAGGCGGGGGCTTCCCTGCCTTTTTCTTTTGGTAAATTATACACAAGTAGTATAATATTCTATGCAATGTGTGAAAATCAGAACAATGAGGTGATTCTATGAAAGTAAGCGACATTCTGACGATGGCTATCAGGCTGGAGGAGGAAGGCGAAAGATTCTACAGAGAACTCTCAGAACATTTTGATGGAGAGATAAAAAAGACTTTCCTTGAGCTTGCCGATCAGGAAAGGATTCATGCGGAAATCTTTAGAAAGATGTCAGACCAGGAAAACTGGGATGAGGTGGATTCTTATCTCGCGGGATACGCTTTCTATGAGGTTTTTCCTGACACGAGTGAAATTTTAAGGAGAAAGGATCTAACCTTGAAAGAGGTTCTGGATATAGCCATATCCGTTGAAAAAGACAGCATAATTCTCTACTATGAACTCAAAGATGGTCTTGTGAATTCCGATGCACAGAAAACAGTGAAAAAGATCATCGATCAGGAAAAAGAACATCTAAGAAAGCTTCTCGAGATGAAACGTGAAAGTACCTGAGGCGATATCTTTGATGGTGATGTTAGAAAACAGATCTTTCAAATAATCGGAAAGCCAGTTCCAGAAGTATTTTACCCTGCAGGCCCTGTAATTCTTGCACCGGCTGTTGCAGTCCACAATAACAAGGTCTTTTTCAAAGACGCTGATAACATCCAGAAACGATATTTCGTCTGGCGACTTTGCAAGAACAAAACCACCGTTTTTTCCTTTGATCGAATTCACAAGGCCCGATCTTTTGAGGTAATGAAGGACTTTCAAGGCGAAATTTCTGGTGATGAGTTCTTTCTCAGCGAGTTCCGAAGAAGACATAGGTCTGTTCTCCAGCGACAATCTCACGAGAAGTCTAAGAGCGTATCTCACGTGTTTTTGACACTTTCCAAACATCAAGCGCACCTCCAGGAGGGATAGATAGTGAAGTATTTCGTAGCTGTGAGACCGTTTTCCTTCGTTGCAAGTGCTTTTCCTGTTACTGTGGGAGCCATGCTGGCTGAGGAATTTTCCTTGATCAGATACATTCTATCACTGATTGCTTCCATTTTCCTACATGCAGGTGTCAACACAACGAACGATTATTTCGATTACAAAAAAGGTGTAGATACTAAAGATTCTCTTGGTTCGAGTGGACTTCTTGTTTCCGGGAAAATAACACCACGCGAAGAGCTCCTTTTGAGTGTTTTCTGTTACGCGGTGAGTGTGGTTCTGGGGCTTGTTCTCATAAAGATCTCTGGACCTGCTCTGCTGTGGCTGGGACTTACTGGTCTGGTTCTCGGGTACGCTTACACTGGGCATCCGTTCTATCTGAAATACAAATCCCTTGGTATGTTTCTCGTGTTTATTCTCATGGGACCCCTGATGGTGCTGGGAGCCTATTATGTTCAGACGGGAAGGTTCTCACTGGAAGCACTTCTGGTCTCTATTCCCGTGGGGATCGCTACAGATCTCATTCTCCTCGCCAATGAAATCAGAGACTCCGAGTTTGACAGAAGAAGTGGTATCAAAACCCTTCCTATTTTGATCGGAGACAGAGCAGCGTCTTTTCTCTACGCGGTCCTCACTGGTTTGATCTACGTCTTTATCGTGATCCTCGTATCGACGGGTGTTTTTAGAGTAATCTCTCTTGTCAGCTTAGTTTCTCTTCCGCTGTACATACGGGTGATAAAGCAGTTGTTTCAAAAATCAGCGGGAAGGAAAAATGCACGAGAGATCGCTGACGTTGATAAAATGAGTGCGCTGGCGGAAATGATACTCTTTGTTTCTATGATTTTGGGACTTTTGAGGTGATGCCGATGGTTAAAAGAATCTCTGAGATAAGTTTCCTTTCAGTTTTGATCGGACTTTTTTTAGGATGGTATTTCGTCTTTCAGGTGAATATGCTCGATTTCTGGTGGAGAATGTTCATGACCACTCTGATTTTTTCTGTGATTTCGATCTTTCTTGGCGGAAAGAGGAACATAAAGCCAAATAAGTACGAGGCGCCCCTTGCGATCTACTCCGCTGCAGCAGCTTATCTTCTTTTCGTCGTTGGATATTTGATTTCGCTTTTGATTCCTCCGTTTCACAGGGATGTTGTCAGTGTTTACGGACTCGCGGAAGGGCAAAATGCATTGAAAGTGATCATTCTTCTCGTGTTCATAGCCTTTTTTGAAGAGATCATATGGCGTGGTTTTGTAACAGAATTCCTTCTCCAACGGCTGGACGTTGTTCCTTCAATACTGATCTCTTCGCTTCTTTACAGCGTAGTCCACGTGTTCACTGGAAATATGGCTTTGATAGTGGGGGCGTTTGTCCTTGGGATAATTCTTTCTCTTCTTTATGTGATCACTGGAAAGGTCAGCACACCAGCTTTTGCGCATGCGCTGTGGAGCCTTCTCATATTCGTTGTTTTGCCTCTGAAAGGGGGTTTTTGAATGAAAGCACTGAAGCTGATAATCGAGTTTCCGGTTGCTGCAGCTGTTCTCATGTTCGTGGGATTTGACCTTTGGAGGAGATATCTGAGGAGGCGAAGAGCATGAATGTGGTTGTCTGTATCAAACAGGTTCCCGATACAACGAACGTCAGAATCGACAGAAAAACGAACAACCTTGTGAGAGAAGGTGTCCCGTCTATCATAAATCCCGATGATGAAAGGGCACTCGAACTTGCCTCACAATTGAAAGAAAAATTCGGAGCCACGGTTTATGTGATCACTATGGGACCACCGCAGGCGAAAGAGGCTCTGAAGGATGCCATTGCCTTCGGTCTCGATGAAGCAGTCCATTTGAGCGACAGGACGTTCGCGGGAGCGGATACGCTCGCCACGACGTACACACTTTACTGGGGAATAAAGAAGATCGAAGAAAGAATAGGAAAGATAGATCTCATTTTGACAGGAAAGCAGGCGGTGGATGGAGACACCGGTCAGGTGGGACCTGGTCTTGCTACAAGATTCGGATACGCGCTCGGTGCCTACGTCGTTCGAATAGAGGAAATAGATCCAGAGAAAAAAGAGATGGTGATAGTCAGAAGACTGGACCAGGGATTTGAAAAGATACGGCTCAAACTGCCAGCGGTTCTCACAATCACGGATGAGCTGAACAAACCGAGGTACGCAGATCTGCCCAATCTCATCAGGGCGATCAGGTACGAGCCCATCGTCTGGACTCACAAAGATCTGGGTCTCGATCCAAAAAAATGTGGATTCTTTGGATCACCTACAAGGGTTGTGAGCACAAACATACCCCCGGCGAGAAAAGGTGGAGACATCATTTCAAAAAATGAAGATCCGGAAGTGGCAGCGGAGAAACTCATAGAAGCTTTGAAAAAATTTGAAGCCGTTCGACTCGTGGAAGCGTTGAAACCTGTGTTGGAAGGTGAGAAAGATGAGTGAGAAAAAGATAATTTTCGTCCTCATAGAACATCACGGTGGAAAAGCTCATCCTGTTTCCTGGGAACTCATTGGAAAGGCAAGAGATCTCGCCTCGAAACTGGAAAATTCAGAAGTATGGGGTGTTTTGCTGGGAGAAGGTCTGGAGAGTGTGGCAAAAGAAGCAATTCAACGCGGAGCGGACAAAGTTCTTTATGTTAAGAACAGGGAATTCAACACGTATGTGAACTATCTCTACAAGAAAGCCCTCGTGGATATGGTGAGAAAGTACAGACCGGAGATATTCTTAATAGGTGCAACTCTCGAGGGAAGAGAGCTCGCTGGAATGGTGGCAACAGAACTTGAAACAGGTCTGACTGCCGATTGCACAGGACTGGATATAATACCGGACAAAAAGCTTCTTGCCATGACGAGGCCCACATTTGGTGGAAACCTCATGGCAACCATCATGTGTCCGGATCACAGACCGCAGATGGCAACGGTGAGACCGGGTGTTATGAAAGAGCTTCCGCCGGATCCAGAGAGAACGGGAGAGATCATAGAAGAGGAGTACGATTTAGGAACTTTTGACAAACTGATCGAGATTCTGGAAACCATACCGCTTCAGACCCAGGTGAACCTCGAGTACGCTCCGGTTGTGGTAGCAGGTGGAAAAGGAGTTGGGGGACCGGAAGGTTTCAAGAAATTGAAGGAACTCGCGGATCTCCTTGGAGGAGAAGTGGGAGCTTCAAGGGCGGCTGTGAAAGCTGGATGGATTTCTCCAGAGCATCAGGTTGGCCAGACCGGAAAAACTGTGAGGCCCGTTCTATACTTCGCGTGTGGCATTTCCGGTGCGATCCAGCACGTGGTTGGAATAAAAGAGTCAGAAATAATAGTGGCCATAAACATAGATGAGAAAGCACCAATATTCGATATAGCCGATATAGGGATCGTTGGTGACCTGCACAAAGTAGTTCCCGCTCTCACTGCAAAACTCAGAGAGCTTCTGAACAAAAGCGGGGTGAAAAAATGAAGATAGAATTCGACGTTGTCGTCGTTGGTGCTGGCCCTTCTGGTCTGTCCTGCGCATACGTTCTTGCCAAGAATGGTCTCAAAGTTGCGGTCGTGGAGAAAGGAGAATATCCGGGTTCCAAAAACGTGATGGGAGGGGTTCTCTACGTACATCCTCTGAAAGAGATCATGCCAGATTTTCTGGAAAAAGCGGCAAATTCGAAAGCTCTTGAAAGAAACGTTATAGAGCAGAACCTTTGGCTCCTCGGAAATGAAGGTGTCATCAAGATCGGTCACAGAAACGTGGAATGGAAAGAAAATCCGAATGCATTCACTGTTTTGAGGGCAAACTTTGACAGATGGTTTGCCCAGGAGGTGGAAAAAGCAGGTGCCCTGATCATACCAAAAACCAAGGTGGAAGACTTCCTGAGGAACGAAAAAGGAGAAATAGCAGGCGTGGTGACCTCGAGACCAAAGGGAGAAATACACAGCAAGGCGGTTGTGATCGCGGAGGGTGTGAATCCCATCCTCACGATGAAAGCTGGGCTCAGGAAGGAAGATCTGAAACCACACATGGTGGCCGTTGCTGTGAAAGAGGTGATCAGTGTTCCTGAAGATGTGGTGAACAGGGTCTTCGGTGTGGAGGGAAACGATGGAGCAACGATAGAACTTCTTGGAAGCTGGTCTGAAGGTATGTTCGGAATGGGATTTCTTTACGCCAACAGATCTTCCGTATCTCTGGGTTGTGGGGTTCTCCTTGAAGATCTCAGAAAAAAGAAGATCAAGCCGTATCAACTTCTTGAGAATTTGAAAAATCACCCTGTCATTTCCGATATGCTGGGAGAATACAGAAACAACACGATGGAGTATCTGGCACATTTGATACCTGAAGGTGGATACTACGCGATGCCGAAGGTCTATGGAGACAGGGTTCTGGTCTGTGGAGATGCGGCAATGCTTGTGAACTCTATACATAGAGAAGGATCGAATCACGCGATCACATCGGGAAGACTCGCTGCTGAAACACTTCTCGAAGCTTTTGAAAAGGGAGATTTTTCTGAAAAAATTCTGAAAAATTACTACCTCAGATTGAAAGAATCCTTCATATTGAAAGACCTGGAAAAGTACAAAGATCTCATGCCCACTATGGAAAAGAACCACCAGTTCGTGGAAATCTATCCGGATCTTGCAAACGATGCTTTGAAGAGATTTCTGCAGGTTGACGGAACTCCAAAGTGGGACGTTCAAAAACAGATCGCGGACATGGTACTTTCCAGGAGAAGTTTGATTGGAATCTCCCTTGATCTGCTCAGATTCTGGAGAGCTGTGAGGTGATGTACTGTGAGGATCGAAGATAAACTCTATTTGAACAGATACAGAACGGACGAAGAAAATCCACATCTGAAGATAAAGGATGAAAGCATCTGTGCGGAAAAATGTCCCGATCGACCATGTGTAAGCTGTTGTCCTGCGGATGTGTACGAATGGACGGAGAGTGGAATGGAAGTGAAATTCGAAGGGTGCCTCGAGTGTGGTACCTGTAGGATTGTCTGCCCCTTTGGAAACATAGAATGGAAGTATCCAAGGGGAAATTACGGTGTGCTCTACAAATTCGGGTGAGGTGATTTTATGTATGTGAAGATCGACAGAAAGAAGCTTCCCTGTGTGGAAACTGAAGGAACGGTTCTGTGTACCACCTGTGGAAACAGTTATCAGATAGAACCCCGGCAAAAATTGCACTCCATCATAGTTACAACGTGTCCGCACTGTGGCCATCAGAACATAAACGTTGTGACAAACAGCGTAAAGTTCATAGAAGAGGTCTTATCCAAGATAGACAGGCTGAGGAAGGATCTGATGGAGCTGAAGAAGTCCCTTGAAATTGAGATGCAGCAGAACGGCTTTGTCGACAACTATCCGGAGGTGTTCAAAGCAGATGATGAAAAACAGGCTGAACCAAAACTCCTGTGAACTGGAAAAAGTCAAAGAACGCATCGAACAGATTCTTTCCCGATTCTTCCCCGAACAGATAATGAAGGATCTTCCGCTCTACGGAAAGATGTTGAGGGTGAGACTTTCGATACTTTCTTTCAAAAATAGAGGAGTAGAGATCAGTGAAGATGCGATATCTTCTCTTGCGGCGCTCGAACTCGTTCACCTTGCCTCACTTCTCCACGACGATGTGATCGATGGTGCTCGTTTTAGAAGAGGAAAAGAGACGATAAATTTCATGTACGGTGACAAAGCGGCGGTAGCAGCGGGGGATCTTGTACTTGTCAGTGCGTTCTATACGGTTGAAGAGATAGGAAATGACAGACTGAGAAGGACTTTTTTGAATGTGATCAGGAGAATGTCGGAAGCGGAGCTGATCGAACAGCTGAGTCGATACAAACCGATTACAAAAGAAGAATATCTTCTCATAGTTGAGGGAAAGAGCGGTGCGCTTTTCGGCCTGGCGCTGCAGCTTCCCGCATTATTCGAAGGGGAACTCGGAGAAGATCTTTACAATCTGGGGGTCACCATTGGAACCATTTATCAGATGTTCGATGACATCATGGATTTTGCCGGGATAGAAAAGATTGGAAAAGACGGGCTTCTTGATCTCAAAAACGGTGTCGCTTCTTTTCCGCTGGTGACGACGATGGAAAAGTTTCCAGAAACCAGACAGATGTTTGAAAATCGTGATTGGAATGGATTGATGTCGTTCGTGAGGGAAAAGGAAATTCTGAAAGAATGCGAAGAAACTTTGAAGACTCTTGTGAAGAGAGTGATGGAGGAAAATCCTTGGTTGAAAGATTTTGTGGAGGGAATTTTCAGGGTCAAAATCTTTTCATGAGGAGGGGTGCGTATGTTTGTTGATTACCTGACCGTGTTCATGGCAGACGTGGTTGCTGGGCTTGGTGTTCTCATCGCTTTTGTTCTCAAAGGTTTGAACGATTCCGAGAAAGCGAAGTCTTTTGCTCCAGCTTTTGCGGCGGTTGGGCTTCTGGCGATCGCTACAGGACTCCACATGGTTCTGACCTGGCCACTTCCCGGAAGTCACAACATAGCGTTTGGAGAACCTTTCCTTCTCTATGGTTTTGTGTTCCTCGCCGCAGCGATAACCGTTGCGAAGGGATGGGACCTCATGCCCACGACGATCTTTGCTCTGTTTGCGGGGATATACGCGATCATAGTGGGAGGATCCATCATAGGTTACGGTATGACGAGACATCCGTTCACTTCTGGTCTTGGATTCATCGCAGCTGGTCTTGTGGGTGTTCTGAGTCCTGTAGTTTGGAAACTCAGAGAAAACAAGGTCATAAGGTTTCTCGGTGTGGTGCTTCTTGCTTTGACACTTCTTCTGTGGTTTATCACCATGTACGGCTCCGTCACAGGACATATAAACCCGCAGGGCAGTTTCGGAAAGTGGACTCCAATTCCGATGAGATAAAAAGAAGGGGCCGAAGCCCCTTCTTTCTGTGTTAGAATACCCACAGAGGTGGTTCTCATGAAAATACTCCTCGTAAATCCCTACAGCGGCGGGTACTACTACAGACTCGGTGCCGTCTATCCTCCCCTCGGTCTCATGTACATCAGTTCCTTCCTCAAGAGAAAAGGACACAGTGTGACTCTGATAGACATGAACGTGGAGAAGTTCGATCTGGAAAGGTTCAATTTCAGAGATTACGATGTGGTGGGTATATCAACCGATACTGTGCGATTCCCTGTTGTGGAAAGAATCGCAGAGAAAGCTAAAGCACAGAACGTAACAGTGGTGATGGGAGGTCCACACGCGACGGCCTACTACAATGAGATCCTTCGGAGAGGGCTCTGCGATTACGTCGTGCTCGGAGAGGGAGAAAAGGCCTTTTCAGATCTTGTAGAAAGCATATCAAGCAATGAAAAATATCCTCTCATACCCGGTGTTGCCTACATGAAGGATGGAGAAGTGGTAGCTTTGCCTTCTCGATTTTTGGAGAACCTGGACGATCTGCCGTTCCCCGACAGGGAGAAAGTCCATCTTTACAGGACGAAATTCGCGGGTGAGAGAGCGACGAGTCTGATCACTTCAAGGGGCTGTCCCTTCAACTGCGAGTTCTGCAGTGCTTCTCAGTTCATGGGAAGGAGAATCAGGTGGAGGAGCATTGAAAACGTGATGGATGAACTGAAGATCTTGAAAAAGAAGGGATACGGATCTGTAGTCTTCTTCGATGACAACTTCACGATAAATCCAAAAAGAGTCGTGAATCTGTGCGAAGAAATGTTGAGTGAAGATCTTCGTTTCAAGTGGTGGGCGTTCTCAAGGGCGGACGAACTTTTGGGACGAGAAGATATGGTGGAAGCGATGTCGAAGGCCGGTTGTAGAATGCTTTTCATAGGTTTTGAGAGTGCGAGCGATGAAGTGCTCGAGGAATACGGAAAGAATTTGAAATCGGATATAGCTTTCGACGTGATGAAACTTTTGAAGAAGTACAAGATAGACGTGTTTGCAAGCTTTGTGATAGGAGCTCTAAAAGACACGAGGAAAACCATAGAGAAGACTGTGAAATTCGCCAAAAAACTGAAAGCTTCCATCGTTCAGTTTTCTATTCTCACACCGTATCCCGGCACCGTTCTTTTCGAAAAACTGAAGCATCTGATCGTTGAGAAAGACTGGAGAAAATTCGACGGGACACACCTGGTCTTCAAGCATCCAAACTTCTCACCAAGGGAGCTGAGAAGACTCTTCATGAAGGCCTACTATGCCGTTTACACGTCACCGAAACTGATGTTCAAGCGCGGCATACCGTTCCTTGTGCGTCTACTCTCACATAGAGAAGCCTACTCTCTCTGAGGAAGGCTGGAGATTTTCTTTCCACCAAGACTCTTCATGACCATGTCGGCCAGAGGGCTCTGCTCTGCGGCGTGTTTCGAGTACTCCTGGAGGAGCATTTCTTTGAACCACTTCTCAGCGGTCGTTTCGGGTACGAGATCGTACTTTGGGATCGACTCGTACATTTCTTTGAAGATCCTGTAGAAGAGATCGCTCACGAATTCGACACTCGCATCCCGCAGATTATTTATATTCGAAGAAACTCCGTAGATGAACACGCTTTTCACCTCACATGATTATGAGCTCTCCTGTGATGTATCCTGATTTGTAGATCACCTGCAGAATGGCTATGATGTCCTGAGGAGTGGCACCCGCTGCTTTGAGGGCGCTGACGAGATTGGAGATTGTGGCATCCTTGTCTCCTATTTTTCCCCCCGTCACACTTATCGTGAAGTTTCCGTAAGAGATCACAAAGTCAGAGAGTTTCACATCTCCTCCGAACAGGACAGTGCCTGTTCTTTCGTTCACCACAATTCTTGCCGGAACGTCTGGCTGAACTTCTATCTCTTCAACGAGCGAGAGAAACGTGATGAGATCATCTTGGAACGCGCTGGGAACGGCCAATTTGATGGCAGATGGATCGACGGCCTTTGCAAGATCCATCTCGAACTTCTCGTTTATCGCCCTCGCCACCCTGGCTGCCGTGGTGACATCCGGCTGTCTCAGAAGGATCGTCACGCTGTCTCCATCGAGCATGTTGGATGGAATATCCCTTTCCACAATGGCACCCTCTGGAAGGTAGCCAACCACCCTGTACCTCTTTTGAAGATTGGAAGAGAGCTTCACGTCTTCTCCCCCGATGATCACGGAACCCTGCGCTACGGCGTACACCTTCCCATCGGCACCGTAGAGAGGAGTCTGGAGGAGATATCCACCCGCGAGCGATTTCGCATCGGCTATGGAAGCGACCACACAGTCTATTCTCATGCCTTCTTTGGCAAAAGGAGGAATGTCTGCAAGGACCATCACAAGCGCCGTGTTTTTGGATTTCAGGTCGTTTTCCGAGACCTGAACACCGAATTTTTTCATCATTTCGAGAAGAAGAGGAGAGTTCACATTGCCGGAGTCTCCTGTTCCGTTGAGTCCCACGACGAGACCTATTCCGAAGAGCTGGTTGTCACGGGCACCTCTGAAGAACGCTATGTCTTTTATTCTTGTGGTCACAGAGAACGAGAAGGTGATCGTCAAAACGATGACAAGCAGAACAGCCGATCTCTTCTTCATGTTCATCACCTCATGTGAAGAGTCCTGCTAAGAACGCGAGTATCTTGTCGAAGAAACTCTCTTTTCCAGGTTCCTCGCTGAAAACGAGTTTCCCGTTCACCCATATCTCGGAATCCGCGAGTTTGGTAGAATCCACTTCGTTTCCTATTTCTATGTCATCTGGCCTCACTTTTCCCTTCACGATGATTTCCTGATAGTCCTTGTCCACTTTTATCGTCTTTCTTCCTTCCACCACAAGGTTGCCGTAGGGATCGATGTCAACAACCACCACCGAGATCTTCGCCACAACTGAAGACTGCACCTTTCCACCGCGCTGTCTCTCAGGAGAGTTGTTGTTTATAGGAATGAAGTTGTTGAGGTTGACACCTGCGGCTGCGTTCACAACGTTCCCCAAGATGTTCAAGAGAGTTTTCTGGATCTCAAGACTTTCCCTCTCTGAAGACACGTTGTTGTTTTCTCGGATCACTATGGTGAGGATATCTCCAACCTTCGAGGCTTTCTGTATGGAAAGGAGGTTTTTGTACTCGGATTCGCCCGCGGAGTTCCATATTGAGAACGAGAAGATGCTTGTTGCGAAAACGATCAATAGCACTATCGATATCTTTTTCACTCTACCACCTCCAGGATTCTCAGCACGGGTCCTCTTTCTACTCTTCCAAAGACGTATTTTTTGCTCTCCACGTTCATTGCCCTCACCGTTTCACCGAGATAGCCGTTTTCCAGAACCTCAACGAACGTTGTCACTTTTATGCTACCCATGTCCACGTAAGCTGGAACCACCTGGCCTTTCACCACGTCGGGAGGATCTTTCAACATGTCTGCGGTCAAAACAGTTCCCTCTTTCAGGTATCTTCTGGATATCTTTCCGACCACCTCTGAAACGTCGAAGAACGGCTCTCCGTAGATCTCGAACACGTTTCGCTTTTCCAGTTTCACGTCTTCTTCCTTTATCACATCACCCACATTTATATTTCTCTTCAGAACCACCACATTCCTTTCTTTGCGTAGCAACATGTTGAGGGTCACGTACGTGTCTGGGAATCTCAGAAAGACGCTGAAGAAATTTTTCGAGATTTTCGTTGCTCTGATGGTTTGAGGTTCGAATTTCTCCGGTAGGGTTCCAAAGGTCTTCACCACGAAGGCTTCGAAGTCCTCCATTCCCGCTTTCTTTCCTATCTCTTCGAAAACAGCGTTTTTGAGACTGCTGGGTCCTTCCACAGTTATTCTCACACTTTCCGGGCCTGTGAAATCGTACTCCGGAAATTTTGTTCTGAGGAACTCTCTGGTCACGAGATATTCGAGTCCGGGTAGAAGGATCATCAGACTCTTTTCGGATTCTACCTTTTCGATTGTGATGTCATCTAAGAAAAGAACTCCTGGCGAAGCCAGGAGTGTTTCCTTCAACGTCAGAGTTTCAGAGAAGAGGAAGGAGGAGATGAGCGCTATCAAAACCGGGAGAATCCTCATAACTCATCATCTCTTCACGTTCGTAGCCGTTCTGAGCATTTCATCTGCTGTCTGAATGACTCGAGAATTGAATTCGTAAGCCCTCTGTGCCGTGATCATATCCACCATTTCTCGCACCACATCGACGTTGGACTTCTCCAGAAAACCCTGCTTTACAGCACCGAAACCGTCCTGCCCCGGAACACCCTCGATCGGATCTCCAGAAGCCGGAGTTGCGATGTAAAGGTTGTCTCCTATGGATTTCAGACCAGACGGGTTCACGAATCTCACAAGGGTGATCGTTCCAAGTTCCTGTATCGTTCCATCCTGGAGTTCGGCAGAGACGATTCCATCGGGAGAAACGTTTATCGAGACGGCGTTCTCAGGTATGGTGATCTCCGGTACCAGAAGAAGTCCGTTGGAAGTGACCATTCTTCCTTCGCTGTCAATCTTGAAGCTTCCGTCTCTTGTGTAGGCGATTCTACCATCCTGAAGCTGGATCTGGAAGAATCCGTCTCCAGCTATCGCAAGATCGAGCGCGTTTCCCGTTTGCTCGAAATTACCCAATGTGAAAATACGCGTTGTCGCTGCCGTTCTCACACCGTGGCCCACGTAGAGTCCTGTTGGAAGTGATGACGTCGCGGCGGTTGGAGTTCCGGCGTTCTTCACATACTGATAGAGAAGGTCCTGGAACTCTGCCCTCACTTTTTTGTAGCCTGTTGTGTCCACGTTGGCGAGATTGTTCGCTATGGTATCGAGTTTGAACTGCTGTGCTGACATTCCCGTTGCCGCGGAGTAAAGCGATATCATCATCTTTCAACACCTCCGGTTCATTTCAGACTGGCGAGTGAGTTAATGAGCTTTCCGTTCAGTTCGTCGTTCACTGTCACAGCCCTCTGCGATAGTTCGTAATGTCTCATCGCTGAGATCATGTCCACCATGGCTTTTAGGGCATCCACATTTGATTTTTCTACGTATCCCTGCATAATCCTAAAGTTCTCCGAAGGTGATGGATTTTCACCTGTGAAGAGCGTGTTCCCGAATTTTTCCGGGTTTTCCAGATTGTACACACCGATCCTGGTGATGATGTTTCCATAGGCGTCTCTCACGTAGCCCTCTTCGTCCACGGTGAAGTCATCGAAAAACCTGACTCTTTCACCGTTCTCATCGAGGAGGTAGCCCCCATAGTTCGTAACGATGTATCCCTCGTTGTTCACGGTGAATTCCCCGTTTCTTGTGTAGTATTCTTCTCCGTTGAATTCTATTCTGAAGAATCCTTCTCCATTTATCGCGAGGTGGTAAGGAACGTCTGTTTTTTCAACAGGACCCTGAGAGAGATCTGTTCTGACCTCGTCGAGGACAGTAGCGTACTCCAGAGGGCCAATTGGTACTTTTTTCGTTCTGCTCTCCACCGGGTCTGGCTCCTGCCTGAACACCTCTCGTCTCAGGTAGGACCTGAAGGCTTCCCGGTCCTGTTTGTAGCCGGCAGTGTCAACGTTTGCCAGATCGTTGGCGATTCTGTCGAGTTTGGCCATATCCACAAGCATTCCCATCGCAGCGTTGTATATGCCCCTCGTCATAGCATCACCTCGAATAGGTTTCACACACGGTTTTCAATAGCTTCTCATCTTCCAGGAGAATCCCCGTTCCCCTCGCGACACAGGTTATGGGATCGTCTGCCACGATCGTCTTCACGTGTATCTCATCGTATATGGTTCTGTCCAGCCCTCTGAGCAGTGCGCCACCGCCGGTCAGACGAATACCGTTGTTTATGATGTCAGCAGAGAGTTCTGGAGGTGTTCTTTCCAAGACGTTCTTGAGTTTTGTAAGAAGTGCAAAGATAATGGGCTCTATTGCTTCTCTCACGTCTTCTGAACTCACACGGTCCGTTCTTGGAAGACCTGTCACCACGTCTCTTCCTTTTATTTCTATTTCGTAATTTTCGAAAGCTGGATGTGTTTTCCCAATTCTTTTCTTGATCTCTTCAGCGGTGGATTCTCCGATGATGAGACCGTATTTTTTCCTTATGAACTTCACGATGGCTTCGTCCATTGCGTCTCCGGCCATTCTCACGGACTCTCCCACCACTGTTCCTCCGAGACTGATGACCGCTATGTCCGTGGTTCCTCCACCGATATCCACCACCATGTTTCCCTCTGAAGCCATCACATCTATTCCGGCACCTATCGCGGCTGCGATCGGCTCGGAAACGATGTGAACCCTCCTGGCACCTGCGTTCAAACCGGCTTCGAACACCGCTCTTTTTTCCACCTCTGTTATTTTCGTGGGGACACCTATGATGAGGGAAGGTTTCACGAAGCTGAACCTTCCTATGATTTTCTTCAAAAAGTTTCTTATTATTGCTTCGATCATTCTGTAATCTGCTATCACACCATCTTTCATAGGTCTTATAGCTTTGAGACCTTCTGGAGTTTTACCGAGCATCTTTTTCGCTTCTTCTCCTATGGCAACGATTTCTCCTGTCTTTTCTGAAATTGCAACGACAGAAGGTTCGTGCAGGACTATTCCTTCTCCTCTTTTGTAAACGATTATGGATGCTGTTCCAAGATCTATTCCGATGTCGCCTCTTGGCATTTTAAAACCTCCTCGTCATGATATTTCTTCTTCAAAATGTGATTTTCCTAAGAAATTAAAAAAAATCTGGTGTGCCTGGCGGGACTCGAACCCGCAACCTCTGGATCCGGAGTCCAGCGCTCTATCCGTTGAGCTACAGGCACACCAGCCTACCGTTTTCTTTCAGGTATTTCTTCAACTCTGAGCAGTTTCTTCCAGAAACGATCAGGTCGTACTTCTTTTCTCGGAGTTCTCTTTCAACGAAATATCCTTTTTTACTGTAGAAATAGGCAAGAACCGGGTTTTTGGTGACCACGTCAACTTCTCTCGCTTCGATGTCCAAAGAAGGATCCGGGAACTCGTACAGAAGAACCTCTCCATCGGTTTTTTCCAGAGTCAGATTGACTTTTCTTCTTGGGTCTGTGATTTTTTCACATGCAGAGGGATTCTCGGAGAAAGACTGAAAAATCAAAGCAGCGCTCACAGCGTCATCTCTCTTCGAGATTCTTTCTCCTATTTTCGTGGTGAGTCTTTCGTCGCAGAGATATGTTTCGTACTCTTTTGAAAATTTGAAAGCAACCGCAACCGTTTTGAACGTTTGCTGGGTGTATCTTCCACTCATCGAGAGAGGCAATCCAAAGATTATTCTATCAGGTTTCAACTTTTTGATGAACCCATTCAGGTTCTTTGTGGGTATTACAAGACTTTTTTGAGGAAGAATTTCTCCAA
The DNA here is from genome assembly GCF_000784835.1 of Thermotoga sp. Mc24. Classification (NCBI taxonomy): domain Bacteria; kingdom Thermotogati; phylum Thermotogota; class Thermotogae; order Thermotogales; family Thermotogaceae; genus Thermotoga; species Thermotoga sp. Mc24. The sequence continues at coordinate 18,494 of NZ_JSFH01000008.1, forward strand.
AGGCAACTCCACATTTCTTTTCTCCGTAATCCACAGCGACTATCACTTTATCACCGTATTCTTGAAGAAATTGAATATCCACTTCAGATCCTTTGAGAGAACAGAAACTGTCTCTTCGAACTGGGCTATTTCGAGTTCCCTCTCGAGTAACCTCCAGGGTACTCTTTCATCTTTCGAGAAGCTCCATTTATCGAAGTCGAATCCGAATTCTTCCAGAAGGTCCAAATAAATCTTTCTCAGAGTGGTACTGTTCAGCTCGTACTCGCTCTCCAAAATTTTCTCCAGTTTTTCTTTGTCTTTCAGGTTCATCGCTGTGATCGCTATTTCTTTTAGCTTTTCACGATCTGGAAAGAGTTTGTTGAGCTCGTATCGACGTTTTTCGATGTCGGAGGAAGAATAGCAAAGATTAACCACCGATTTTCTTCTCAGGAGATCTACTATTTCGTAAATGCTGAGTGGGAAGTCGTAAAAGAAGATGTCACCCTTTATGTGTGTCGGAAGCCCATCGGTGTTGCTTGTGATGATCGCCTTTCGAGCGGATCCACTCTCTATCAATCCAATCACTTTTATTCTCTTTTCCATATCCATGTTCGCGTAATAAACGATTGTGTCTTTACCGATTTTCCGATAAAGATCTGGTATGAGTTTTTTCTCCGAGACAACCACCGAGAAACTGGGAGCATCTATGAGAGAATCGATGCTGAAAGAATTTCTCTGGTCTGAAAACAGAAATTCTTCGGATTCACCAGTTTTCAACTCAACAACATTGTATTTTTCCTTTTTTAGGAATTCTTCCAGCTCGAGGTGTTCCATCGAAGCAACAAAGATGAATTTTCCGGGGTGTTTGTCGACTATGTTCAGAAAGTTCTTGACCAGTTCGTTATCACGATACGCCAGAAAATCTTGGAATTCGTTCACCACGAAAATATCGAACTCGTCCAGGTAGTTTTTCTTCAGAAAACCCACGAGGGTGAAGAGAACAATATCGCTTCCTTTTTCCTTGGAAAAGGTGGAATTTACGAATCCCAGGTTTTTGGAGGTGTAGTACCTCGAAAGACATCCCAGAACGTTCTGAGTAGCGGCATTTGTTAGAGAAACGATCGCCAGTCTTCCTTGAAGCTCTTCCCTCATGGACAGTAGAAGCTTTGTTTTTGATGGGTAAGGTACTTTTATCAGTGTTTTTTCTTCCTTAGATCTACTCAGTATATGGCTCACTTCTCTATTTTTCACAGAGAGAACAGGTTTCACATCCAACGAGACGAGATAGTAGGAAATTCCATTTCCCATAGGACGCAGATTCACCACAACGTCTCCTCTGGTGGGAGTTACTGGTAATGCAGAGAGAGAACTTGAAAGATTCTTGAAATTGTATCCCACCACTTCCAGGTTCTTCTCGCCGTTTTTCAGGTGGAGGAACACGTTGCTGCCGTCTTCTCCAAAGAAATGGATCTTTTCTACCAGAACGTCTTTGAAAAGAAGAACGGGTTCCGGATTTCCCTGACCGAAGGGCATGAGGTTTTTAATGTCTTCAATGAAGCGATCATCTATGTCTTCCATTCTGACCTCAGCATCAACGATCACCTTCTCCTCTCGCTCTTCCAAAGAAATGTTTCTGATGTATTCTCTGAACGTTTCCAGTTGATCTCTTTTCAGGGAAAATCCAACTGCCGAGGAATGACCACCTATCTCTTCGAATATTTTGAGAATATCCTCGTTGAAGATACTCATTATGTCATAACCGTTGTAACTCCTTATGGAGCCTTTTGCTATCTTTTCATCCAGAGAGACAACTGCGACGGGTTTCTCATAACGATTTGCCAGTTTGGCGGCAACTATACCGATGACTCCTACGTGCCAGTTTTCTTTCGCAACGACTATGACAGGATCTCTCCACAGGTCGTTTGTCTCGATTATTTCAATAGCTTCTTTGTATATCGCCCATTCTGTCTTTCTCCTGATGCTGTTCAACTCCATCAACCTATCCACAACACTGTCCGCTTTCGCTGGATCGTTCATTATCAGTAGATTGAAAGCGTCACTGGCACTGCCCATACGGCCCGCGGCGTTGAGGCGGGGAGCTATTTTGTAGCTGATATCGTGAGATGTGAGATTTCTGAGCCCGAGTCTCTCCAGAAGCCTCTTTAAACCCACGCGTTTTGTGTTCGAAAGCAGCTCTATTCCCTTCTTCACGAAATATCTGTTTTCATTGAGAAGAGAGACCATATCGGCGACCGTTCCAAGAGCTACCAGCTCCAAAAATCTCTCGGGATGGAGATAATTGATCGCCTCAGAAAGAGCCTGGACGAGTTTGTAGGTTACGCCGACACCCGCAAGATCTCTGAATGGGTAGTTCTCTCCAGGTACTTTTGGATTCACAATGGCATCGGCGGGAGGAAGGTCACCGTTCACCTCGTGGTGGTCTGTGATGATCACTTTCATTCCGAATTTTTTCGCAAGGGCCACTGAATCCAGCGCGGTTATTCCGCAGTCAACCGTTACAAGACAGGAAACGTTGTTCTCTTTAAAAGTTAAGATGTTTTCCAGCTGAATACCGTATCCTTCTTCGATGCGGTGTGGAATATAAACATCGACGCGCCAACCGTTTTCTTCGAGAAATTCTTTCAATATAACGGTGGAGGTTATCCCATCCACATCGTAATCTCCGTGGATCAGAACGAGCTCGTTCTTAGATCGGGCCTCAAGCAGGGTTTCGACCGCTTTCTCCATATCGTTAAAGAGAAAGGGATCGTGCTGGTGGGACTCGTTGACGAACAGAAAATCCTCTGCAGCTTCAATGGTGGTGAAGCCTCTGTTTACAAGTATTCTCGATGCAACTTCATTGAGACAAAAATGCCGAGAAATCTCCAACACAGCCTTCTCATCAGGCTGTGAAAGTTCCCACTTTTTCATCCTCCGCTTCTCCTTTTCTTTTTTAATAATTTTACCATATTCTTGGATGATAAAATTTAACCGAAAGGTGGTGATAGTGTGTTCAAAAAAGTTTCGAGGGATCCAGTGCATTCAGAAATATATCTGTATCCATTGGAAATACTTGCCACCGACACAAAGGTGGTTCAGAGGCTTCGTTTTCTTTCACAACTGGCAGGGGCGACCGTTGTTTATCCCGGTGCAACTCACACACGCTTTGCACACTCGCTGGGAACCATGCATGTTGCTGGATTGTACGCGAGGAACCTTTTCAAAGAAAGCGATCGAATAAGGATAGTACGTCTTGCCGCTTTGCTGCACGATGTTGGACATGGTCCGTTCAGTCACCAGTTCGACGATGTGGTTTTCAAAAGATACGGATACAATGATGGTCACGATGAGTTCAGAAACAGGCTCGTAATGGAAAAGCTCCCAGAAGAGATGATGAGGGTTTTCAACTCATACAACGAAAGGTTGAAACAGGCAGTGCTTGAAGATATACGAGAGACGGTGGGAGATGTTTCCTTAGAAGACGCCTTTCAGGAGATAGCAAAAAGGGTAGTTGAGGTATACAAAGGAGAGGAAACGGGAAGTGTGGACTTCAACATCATCCAGGGACCGCTGGGAGCCGACAGGCTCGATTTTCTGCTGAGGGATTCTTACTACAGTGGAGTGGGGCATTTCGCCCCGATGAACGTGGACAGGGTGTTGAGGAATTCACTTGTTAAAAAGGCGGATGGAAAGGAGATACTCTGTTACCATGTGAAAGTGGTTGACAACATATACTCGATACTGTTCAGTCGATTCATGATGTACAAAAATGTGTATTTCCACAAAACGTCCCGTGCTGCCGATCTCATGATTCAAGAGATACTGTCAAGGGCCTGTGAGATTCTCGATCTGGAAGAAAGATTAAAAGATCTCGACGAATTTCTCGAATTGACGGACTATTCCATTCTCAGGGAACTCGAACTGAAGGGGGACAGTGAAACAAAGAAACTCGTGGAACGGTTCAAAAATCGTGATCTGTGGAAAATGATTGTTGAGCGTCCCTTCTCCGCTGAGGGATTTGATCCATCCGAACTCAGTCTGTCCGCAGCCAGAAACTTGATCGATAAGATCGTCGAAAATATCGACCGCGTGCTGTCCAGTGGAAACGTAGAGGATTCCGACAGAAGCATTCTCGAAGAGATTCGTGATTACGGAGAGAGATTCTTCAGGATCGACACACCGTACAAACTCACCATCTTTCATCCTGATGAATTCCTACAGAACAATGTCTTCCTCTACGATCCCAAACATGATGAGATTCTCACGGTGGACGAGTACGTGAAGAAGTACCCCGCGTACAGGTTGATGGTGAGCAACATGATTCAGATTGTGAGGGTATACGTAACGGAGGATGTACGCGAGGTACTTTTCAAGTATGGAGTTATACCGGAGGATGGGAGAAGGGTGATCACAAGATGGTAAGAAAGGCACTCCTTTTTGTAGTCGACGTGGCTCTGACGTACTTTGCAGGTGTGGTGGCGCTTTTTTCGAGGTTCGGTTTTGACTTTCAGGAAATGAGCCGTTACGACGAATCTGTGATCGTATACGCTGTTGTTTCGGCTGTTGTCTACATTCTGAACGGAAACTACTCCATCGTGTGGGAATACGCCAATGCCAGAGATTTCCTCATTCTCATAAGAGGAAGCGTTATCTCTTATCTTTCCAACCTCGCGTTTTTTTACTTTTACAGGGGGATTGTTCTTCCCAGATCCGTGGGGTTTGCCACTTTTCTTGGTTCGATGGTTCTTTTAGTTCTGAGCAGAATCACGTGGCAGTGGATGATTGTGAACGGGAGAGGTAGAGTCTCGGGAGAAAAGAGAATATTGATCATAGGAGCGGGAGATGCGGGAGTCTCTATCCTCGAAGAATTCGAGAAACACCCTCATTTGGGGAAAGTGGTGGCTTTCGTGGACGATTCTCCCAGAAAGATTGGTCGAAAGGTGAGAGGAGTCCCGGTTTTTGGACCAATAGAGAAGACGATGGAAATTGTGGAGAAAATGAACGTGGACGAAATCGTGATAGCCATACCTTCCGCTTCCAGAGCTGAGATGGAGCGAATTCTCAAAAGCATCGATTTGAAAAAGGTTAGGGTGAAGACCCTTCCCAGTGTGAGAGAGCTGATAGAAGGGCGCGTCAGGATCTCCCATTTGAAAGAAGTGTCCATAGAAGATCTCCTGGGTCGAGAGGAAGTGAAGGTGGATTTTCATGAAATAGGGAAATTTTTGAAAGGAAAGAGAGTTCTTGTGACCGGGGCAGGGGGCAGTATCGGTTCTGAGCTTTGCAAGCAAATAGCCAGGATGAATCCAGCGGAGATCTTTCTTTTGGGGCACGGAGAGAACAGTATATATCTCATAGATGAATTTCTCACCGAACACTTTCCGGGGGTGAAGAAAAGAAGGATTATAGCGGACGTTGCCGACGGAAAAATTATGGAATATTGGTTGGCCTGGCTGAAGCCGGATGTGATCTTCCATGTAGCGGCACACAAGCACGTTCCTTTGATGGAGGAAAATCCGCTCGAGGCTTTCAGAGTGAACGTTTTGGGAACGGTGAATCTTGTAGAACTCTCCGAAAGATTCGGTGTGAAGTACTTTGTTTTCATTTCAACAGACAAAGCGGTGAATCCCACTTCTGTGATGGGTCTCACCAAGAGGATAGCAGAACTCTATATCCTTTCGAGAGAAAAAAACAGCACGAATTTCTCGATCGTGAGATTTGGAAACGTTCTTGGAAGCAGAGGGAGTGTGGTGGAAAGATTTCGTCGCCAGATAGAAAAGGGTGGTCCTGTAACGGTGACGGATCCACGAATGAAGCGCTACTTCATGTCCATACCTGAGGCTGTCTCCCTCATCCTCCAGTCCCTTCTCTTCTCTTCCGGAAAGGATCTCTTCATCCTCGACATGGGAGAGCAGATACCCATTTTGAAGCTTGCGGAAACCATGATCATGCTTTCTGGATACACTCCCTATCAGGACATAAAGATAGTTTTCACCGGGATCAGGCCTGGAGAGAAAATGTACGAAGAGTTACTCTATCCTTACGAGGTGAAAGAGTTGACTCCACACTCGAAAATCTTCAGGGTGAAAACATCCGTTCTTCCAGGGAAAGAGAGCGTAGAACAGGCAATCAACAGAATGAAAGAAGCCTTCGAAAACGGCGATATAAAAAGGCTTCTCACTGAAATGAAAAAAATTAGTCCCGGAGGCACAAATAAATGTGGGAAGCGATAATTAGTTTCTTTCTGACTTTGGTGCTATCTGTTTTTGCGAAGAAGACGGGATTTCTCGATCGTCCCGACTCCAGAAAATCCCACGGGAAAGCAGTTCCGCCGATCGGTGGTATTTCCGTATTTCTAACGCTTCTCATCTTCGAAAGAGACAATCCTTTTTTTCTCTTTTCGATCCCCTTGTTCTTTCTTGGACTTCTGGACGATCTTTTTGACCTTTCCTACAGAATCAAACTTGCCGTGACCACTCTGGTTGCTATCTGGTTCTCCTTTGCTGTGACCATAGAAATCAGTATCTTTGGAGTGAAAATACATCCAATCTTTTCTGTGATCTGGTTTGTCGGCATGGTTAACGCGTTCAACGTAGTTGACGGGCTGGATGGTCTTCTGAGTGGAATATCTCTATTTTCTTCGCTCATGATAGGAGAAAGGTCTCTTGCGTTTTCGATAATTGGTTTTCTTCCATGGAACCTTCCAGACGCGAGGGCCTTTTTGGGAAACAGTGGTTCGTTTCTTCTCGGTGCATACCTTTCCACAGCATCGGTGGTTTTCTTCGAAGGAGATCTTGGATACGCCACGCTTTTCCTTGGATTTCCGTTCTACGAGATCGTATTCAGTTTTGCGAGAAGGTTAGTTTCGAAAAAAAACCCGTTCTCTCCGGATGAGGAACATACTCACCACGTGTTTTCCAGAAAGGTTGGAAAGTGGAAAACACTTTTGATCCTCGTTTCCTTTTCACTGATGTTCAATCTTCTTGGACTATCCCAGAAGTTCTACTTCATCCTCCTTTACGCTGTCCTCTGTTGTGTTCTTCTCTTCGCCTACTGCATGTTTCAGCGCGGTGATGGCAACCTCGAGCTGTGAGTCGTCTGGTTTTGCTGTAGTCAAATACTGGAGAAGGTACCCTGGAAGATAGAGGAGTTTCACCAGTCCCTTTCCATTGAAAAAGGCGATGACTTTCAAGAGTTCATAGGAAATCCCCGCTGCGAAGGGGAGAAGGACAAGCCTTGAAACGATCCTCGTCCAGGTGTTCATCTCCACAACAACACCGACTAAACCGAGAAGCAGGATGGCCACTATCAAAAAGATCATCAAAAAGTTGGTCCCGCACCTTGGGTGTATCGTCGAATACTTCCTCACATTTTCCGGTGTGAGTTCCTCTCCATGTTCGTAAGCGTGTATCGTCATGTGTTCTGCACCGTGGTACTGAAATACACGTTTCACATCCTTGAACAGGGAGATGATCCAGACGTAGAGGAGAAAGAGTCCGAACCTTATGAATCCTTCTACAAGAGAATAGAGAAACTCTCCTTTCTTTGACACCAGGAAGTTGGTCAGAAAGATGGGTACTATCACAAAAAGACCAACGGCAAGCCCAATGGCTGTGATGAGTGAAAAGAGCTTCTCGCTTTCCTTCAATCTTTCGCCGGAAGAGATTTCAGAGGAAAGATTGAGGGCTTTTATTCCAAAGTAGAGAGAAACAAAAAGCGAGTAAAAACCCCTCAAGAAAGGTATCTTCGCCCAACCTGGAAATTTCACTTTACCAAGTTCCCTGATCTCGATGTTCCCATCTGGTTTTCTAACGGCAAGGGAAACTTTTCTCGCGATCATGAGTACTCCTTCTATTACTGCCTGACCACCTGCTCTCATCTTCTATCCTCTCCTTTCAAGGTCTCTCAAGTTCTATGATACAACAGGTGCTATAATTGTTACAGGTGGTGAGAGTATGATAGGTGAGCATCCTTACGTGAAATGGGCAATAAAGGTCATAGAAAATTATGTGAGATATGGAAGAGTGATCGAACCCGATGAAAGTGTTCCTGAGGAGCTTTTCAAAAGGAGAGCCGGTGCTTTTGTGACTCTCCACAAAACGGACGGTTCTCTGAGAGGCTGCATAGGAACCTACCTTCCCACAAAGCCGAATCTTGCTCTCGAGATAAGAGATAACGCCATCGCGGCTGCCACTCAGGATCCAAGGTTTCCTCCGGTCTTGCCCGACGAACTCGACGATATCGTTGTGCATGTGGATGTTCTCAGTTCTCCTGAACCAGTGAAGGATATCTCTGAGCTCGACCCGAAAAAATACGGTGTGATAGTGGTGAAAGGCTGGAGGAGAGGACTTTTGCTTCCGGACATAGAAGGTGTGGATACGGTCGAAGAACAGCTCAGAATAGCGAAACTGAAAGCTGGAATTCCTGAATGGGACGACGATGTGGAGATTTACAGGTTCACGGTTGAACGCTACAAATGAGGAGGATGGGATATGGAGAGAATGGCTTTGCACTTTGAAATTCTTGAGGATGAGAAAGTTAAGTGTCTTCTGTGCCCGCATGAGTGTGTACTCGGTAACGGACAAACTGGTTTGTGTGGAGCGAGAAAGAATAGAAACGGTTCCCTGGTGAGTCTGAACTACGGTGAGGTAACGGCGATCGCCATGGATCCTATAGAGAAGAAACCGCTTTTCCACTTCAACCCCGGTGAGCAGATATTCTCCGTGGGAACTTTCGGCTGCAATTTCAAGTGTGGTTTCTGTCAGAATTGGGGGATTTCACAGGCAAAGCCAGAAACCAAAAGAGTTACTCCCGAACAGCTTGTTAAGATAGCCCAGATGAACAGGAACTCCAAAGGAATCGCTTTCACGTACAACGAACCTCTTATCTGGTACGAGTTCGTTCTTGACACGTCGCGTGTGGCGGTAAAGGAGGGTATGTATTGTGTTCTTGTAACCAATGGTTTTATAAACGAGGAACCTCTTGAACTCCTCTTTCAGTCTGTGCATGCGATGAACATAGATCTCAAGGGATTCAACAGAGATTTCTACAGGGAGATCGGAGGAGATTTGGACGTGGTCCTCAGAAACATAGAGAAGGTTTACAACGCTGGTATCCACGTTGAGCTCACCACACTGATAATTCCGGGAAAGAACGACGACAAAGAAGACCTGAGAAGAGAATTCGAGTGGATCGCCGATCTGGACAAGGACATTCCTCTTCATATAAGCCGCTACTTCCCAAATTACAAGTACACCATACCTCCAACGCCTGTCGAAGAGCTCATCGAGATATACGAGATGGCCAGGGAATATCTGAATTTCGTTTACCTCGGCAACGTGTGGGACGAAAGATACGAGAGCACTTTCTGTCCAGATTGTGGAAGTCTTGTGATCAGAAGACAGGGCTATGAAGTGGAAAAGATGGGTCTGGATGAGGAAGGGAAGTGCACAAAATGTGGCCGTCAGATAGCAACGATCATCGGTTAACCAGAAGAAACATCATCATCTTTTCTTCTCTCCTTCTGGGATCTCTTGCGATTCTCTTGACTTTACTTCTCATTCGAACGAAAGATCAGTATTATGAGCTCAGAGATTTCGCTCTCGGAACGAGTGTAAGGATAGTCGTTTCTTCTCAGAAGATAAATCCCAGAACGATCGCAGAAGCCATTCTGGAAGACATGAAGAGAATCACCTACAAGTTTTCTTTCACGGATGAAAGAAGCGTTGTGAAAAGGATAAACGATCATCCCGACGAATGGGTTGAGGTGGATGAAGAGACCTACAGTTTGATCAAAGCGGCCTGCGCGTTTGCAGAACTCACAGATGGAGCGTTCGATCCAGCGTTAGGAAGGCTTCTCGAACTCTGGGGGTTTACCGGGAACTACGAAAATCTCAGGGTACCTTCTCCGGAAGAGATCGAAGAAGCTCTGAAGCATACCGGGTATAAAAACGTTCTCTTCGACGATAAGAACATGAGAGTGATGGTTAAAAACGGTGCGAAGATCGATCTTGGTGGTATAGCGAAAGGGTACGCCCTCGACAGAGCCAGGCAGATAGCCCTCTCTTTTGATGAGAACGCAACGGGTTTTGTCGAAGCGGGTGGGGATATTCGCGTTATCGGGCCAAAGTTTGGAAAGTATCCGTGGGTGATAGGAGTAAAGAATCCCAGGGAAGACGGTGTGATAGATTACATCTATCTGAAATCCGGAGCGGTTGCGACTTCCGGTGATTACGAAAGATATTTCGTTGTGGACGGTGTCAGGTATCATCATATTCTCGATCCTTCAACAGGGTATCCTGCCCGCGGTGTGTGGAGTGTAACGGTCATAGCCGAAGATGCCACCACGGCTGACGCTCTCTCCACAGCGGGCTTTGTGATGGCCGGAAAGGACTGGAGGAAAGTGACACTCGATTTTCCAAATATGGGCGCTCACCCGCTGATAGTTCTTGAAGGAGGAGCGATCGAAAAGTCTGAGACCTTCAAGCTGTTCGAAAGAGAGTGAAAAAGGTGAGGAGTTTCTTCAGAAAAAAAGATGTGGTGCTGATTCTTCTGATCTTCGTTGTTCTCATCTTTTCAATACTCGCTTCAGAGAAGAAAGGAAGCAAGGTTGTGGTTCAAGGGAAAGACTTCAGAAGGATTCTATCGAAACCAGGAACGTACGACATAACAGAGAACGGAAAATTCCTCATGAAGGTGGAATTCGATGGGAATAGGGTCAGAGTCGTTGAGTCAACCTGTCCTCTGAAACTGTGCGTGAAAACCGGATGGGTTGGTCCAAGAGGAACCATCATCTGTGTGCCAAACGAGGTGATAATATTCTTCGAGGAAAAGACAGATTACGATACCGTGACCTGGTGAGGAGGATAGCACTTCTTTCAGTTTTGACTGCTCTCTCTTCTACTTTTTATGTCTTGGAGAATCTGCTTCCTTTTCCGGTGCCGTTCGGAAGATGGGGATTTTCTAACTCGATAGTTCTCATGATAGCTTCGGAAATTGGTTTTGGAGATGCTCTGATCGTCGCATCTGCAAAGAGCATTTTGGGTGCTCTCTTTTCCGGCAGGTTTCTTTCTCCATCTTTTCTAACTGGATTCTTCGGTGCCGTTTCCGCTGCCCTGGTGGAAGCGTTTCTGGCCCGGTTCGATTTTGGTTACTTGAGCTTGAGTGCAATGGGATCTTTTGTGAACAACCTTGTTCAGCTCATCGTCATATCTTTTCTAGTTGAAAGCACGAAGACCTTCTTGCTCTTTCCTTTGATGGTGATACTCGGTCTTGTCTCGGGAACAGTCAACGCCTTCCTGGCAAGCAGGATGGGAGGGATAGTGTTTGAGAATTATTCTCGCTTCTTCTTCGCCCAGAAGAAGGCAGCTGATGAAGTTGCTGGGGATAGAGTTCGAAGTTGAAAAGCCTGATGTTGAAGAGGAGTTTCTTGAAAGTCCCGAAGAGACCGTTAGAGAACTCTCGTTGAGAAAAGCGGAGTGGGTGTTCAAAAAGAGGAAAGAAGAGGGAATACTCGTCATTGGATCCGATACGGTGGTGGTTTTGGATGGTAACATACTGGGAAAGCCGGAGTCTCTGGAAGAAGCGAAAGGTATGTTGAAGAAGCTTTCTGGAAAATGGCACGTGGTTTACACAGGGGTGGCGTTCGTCTCCAGTGAAACGAAAGACGTGTTCGTTTCTTCAACGAAGGTCAGGTTCAGAGAACTCCCAGAGAGTGTGATTGATTACTACGTTGAGAAATACAGACCTCTCGACAAAGCGGGGGCTTATGGGATACAGGATTTCGCGGCCGTCTTCGTCGAAAAAATAGAAGGAGACTTTTTCACTGTGGTGGGATTTCCTCTTGGAATGGTCTGGCAGTACCTCTATGAAAAGGGATGGTGGAAGGTTGCTTCCAAGAGAGAGGATGATAAAGGCGGGGCCAGAGTCGCTTTCGGTTGAAGAACTCGTCGCCATAGTGTTGAGAACTGGAAAGAAGGGAAAACACGTTCTCGAACTTTCAAAGGATCTTCTTGAAAGGTTTGACGGCTCGTTGATAAAACTCTCGAACGCAGGTCTCGAAGAGATAGCTTCGGTCGAAGGGGTCGGTATGGTCAAGGCCATCACTCTGAAAGCCGCTCTGGAGCTTGGAAAAAGACTTCACAGAGAACTGGAAAGGATACCGGAGAAGCTGGACTCTTCCGTGAAAGTTTACAAATACTGCCAGGAGATGGTGTATCTTGAGAGGGAAATTGTGAAGGTGATCTGTCTCGATACGAAGCTCAACGTTATAGGAGAAAACACACTCACTGTTGGAACTTCTGACAGGAGTTTGATACATCCGCGGGACGTGTTCCGAACGGCTATCAGGGCTAATGCATCTGGAGTGATCGTCGTTCACAACCATCCTTCTGGTGATCCCACTCCCAGCAAAGAAGATCGTTTGATCACGGAAAGGTTGAAACGAGCGGGAGAGATCCTTGGGGTGAGTCTTGTGGATCACGTCATCGTATCGAGACGAGGATATTTCAGCTTCAGGGAGGAGGGAGAACTTTGATCAGCAGAGAAAGGGCAATGGAGCTGTTGAAAACCCACGTTAAAACGAAAAATCTTGTGAAGCACTGTCTTGCAGCGGAAGCTGTTATGAGAGCTCTCGCTAGGGAATTCAACGAGGACGAAGAAAAATGGGGTCTTGCCGGACTTCTTCACGATCTAGATTACGACTACACCAAAGATAAACCCGAGGAACATGGCTTGAAGACCCTGGAGATCCTGAAAGATGAGGACGTACCCGAAGACGTTCTCAACGCTATTCTGGCCCACTGCGAAAAGAAAACTCCAGAAACTTTGATGGAGAAGGCTTTGTATGCGGTGGATCCAACCACTGGTTTTATAGTAGCGGCCGCACTGATCAGACCAGAGAAGAAACTGGATGTTATCGATGTGGATTTTCTGCTGAGGAGATTCAAGGAAAAGGCCTTTGCGAAGGGAGCGAGTAGGGAACAGATGAGAACCTGTGAAAACTTTGGACTCTCTCTTGAGAAATTTCTGGAAATCTCCCTTGAGGCGATGAAATCAATCGCCTCCGAACTCGGTCTGTGAGGTGATTTCTCATGATAGAGTACATGATCGAGGAAGCAATAGCGAGGTACAGAGAATCTTACGAGTTCAAGCCTTTCAGAGAAAGCGCGGGTATCGAAGATGTGAGAAGTGCTATAGAGCACACGAATCTGAAACCGTTTGCCACACCAGACGATATAAAAAAACTCTGTCTTGAAGCAAGGGAAAATCGTTTCTATGGAGTCTGTGTGAATCCGTGTTATGTGAAACTGGCTCGTGAAGAACTCGAAGGAACCGATGTGAAAGTCGTCACCGTTGTTGGTTTTCCACTGGGAGCGAACGAAACTCGGACGAAAGCCCATGAAGCGATCTTCGCTGTTGAGAATGGAGCCGATGAGATCGATATGGTCATCAACGTTGGCATGCTCAAGGCAAAGGAGTGGGAGTACGTTTACGAGGATATAAGAAGTGTTGTCGAATCAGTGAAGGGAAAAGTCGTGAAAGTGATCATTGAAACGTGCTATCTGGATACGGAAGAAAAGATAGCAGCGTGTGTCATCTCCAAACTCGCTGGAGCTCATTTCGTGAAGACTTCTACAGGATTTGGAACGGGAGGGGCAACTGCAGAAGACGTTCATCTCATGAAGTGGATCGTGGGAAACGAGATGGGTGTAAAAGCTTCCGGAGGAATCAAAACCTTTGAAGACGCTGTTAAGATGATCGTGTACGGTGCTGATAGAATAGGAACGAGTTCAGGTGTCAAGATTATTCAGGAGGGAGAAGATAAATATGGAGGTTGAACGTCTTTCACTCAAGGATTTCTGTGATATGGTTGCGGAGAGAAAGCCAACTCCTGGTGGGGGAGCAGTTGGATCAGTCGTGGGAGCCATGGCGTGTGCCCTCGCTGAAATGGTTGCGAATTTCACCAGGAAGAAAAAGGGTTACGAAGATGTGGAACCGGAGATGGAGAGGATAGTTGAGGCAATGGAAGAAGCGAGACTGAAACTCTTCGATCTTTCAAAGAAAGACATGGAAGCCTTTGAAAAGGTCATGAAAGCTTACAAATCCTCTGAAGGAGAGCTTCAGGATGCTCTGAAGGAAGCCGCTTCTGTACCGATGGACGTGATAAGGGTGATGAAAGACCTCGCACACGAGCTCGAGAAGCTCGCCGAATTTGGAAACAAGAATCTGGCATCGGACACGTTGAACGCCGCAGATCTCTGCCGCGCGGTCTTTCAGGTTGAAAAGGTGAACGTTCTGATCAATTTGAAAGAGATTTCAGACGAGACTTTCAGGAAAAACATGCTGGAAGAGCTCGAAGAACAGGAAGCACAGATTGAAGGGTGCTATCAGAGGGTGAAGAAGATGCTGGAGGGAATCGTGTGGAGTTCGAAGTGAAAAAAACTTTCGGAAAAGCAAGACGGGGAACCATAAAGCTTCACCATGGAGCTGTTGAAACTCCTGTTTTCATGCCGGTTGGAACCAACGCGAACGTGAAGCTTCTCACTCCCAGAGATCTGGAAGAAGCGGGAGCGGAGATAATTCTTTCGAACACGTTTCACCTCATGTTGAAGCCCGGTGTGGAGATCATAAAGCTCCACAAAGGACTTCACAACTTCATGGGATGGAAAAAACCGATACTCACCGACAGCGGAGGGTTTCAAGTTTTCAGTCTTCCAAAGATCAGGATAGACGATGAAGGTGTGGTCTTCAGATCTCCTATTGACGGTTCGAAAGTTTTCCTGAATCCAGAGATATCCATGGAGGTTCAGATCGCTCTGGGATCGGATATCTGCATGGTTTTCGATCACTGTCCTGTACCCGATGCCGATTACGAAGAGGTGAAAGAGGCAACAGAGAGGACCTATCGGTGGGCTTTGAGATCTAAAAAGGTTTTCAAAACAGAGAATCAAGCACTCTTTGGAATCGTTCAGGGAGGGATCTACCCGGATCTGCGGAGAGAAAGCGCTCTTCAGATCACATCGATTGGATTCGATGGATACGCCGTAGGAGGATTGAGCGTAGGTGAAGAAAGATCCCTCACTCTTGAAATGACCGAAGTCACGGTGGAGTTTCTTCCAGAAGATAAGCCCCGTTATTTCATGGGAGGAGGGTCTCCAGAACTCATACTCGAGCTCGTTGAACGAGGAGTGGATATGTTCGACAGTGTTTTTCCAACCAGGATAGCAAGACACGGAACTGCTCTCACCTGGAATGGGAAACTCAACCTCAAGGCCTCTTACAACAAGCGATCCCTCGAACCGGTGGACGAAAGGTGCGGGTGTTATACCTGCAGGAATTTCACGCGGTCTTATATCCATCACCTCTTCGATCGAGGAGAGGTTCTTGGACAGATACTACTCACGATTCACAACATCAACTTCATGATCTCTCTGATGAAGGAAGTAAGGCATTCTATAGAGAACGGAACTTTCAGGGAACTAAAAGGCAAAGTGGTGGAAGTCTATTCTTCAGGGGGTGTGAGTGTATGAAGAAGGTTTTTATTTTGATTCTCGCGATTTCAACATTGACAGTGGCTTCCCAGCTCGAGATTTTTTCCTATTCTGGTGAGTGGGCTTTCTTCGAAAATCCCGCGCGGCTTCTTTCCATGAACAAACAGGGAGTCATGGGTTCGTATCAGGTGTTTTCAAGCGGAAGCGAATCTCTGGGAACCTTCCTGGTTGGACTCTTCCAGACTCCCGCACCAAACATCGCTGGAGTGTTGTATTTGAAAAGAAGCACTCTAACGGAATCCAGCTACAGGACCACGATCGAATACGATGCGGCTTTTTCGCCAGAGGAGAGCTTGAGTGTCGGAGCTGGTGTTTCTTTCACTATGGATCAGGAAGAGAGAAAAGAGATCGATCTTCATGGAGGTGTTTCTGGTTACTTGTTCAAAGATGTTGGTTTTGGCGTCAGCGTTCGGGATTTCACCCTCTGGAGTCAGAAAGGAACTTACATGGGAGGAACTTATCTTTTGAAGCTTTTCTACGATTCCTCCAGGAAAAACAGGTTCTCCTACTCTCTGGTATTTGACCAGGAAGTGTTGGAAAACAGAATAGATTTCACGATCGGATCGGAACAAAAAGCTGGTCTGGGAGTTTCGATGCTGAGCAACACCAAGACAAAAGAAGGTGCCGTGAAAATCTCTCTTGGTTTCTACGCAACTGTGAACAACGTATCTGTAGGTTTTGACACGTTCATCATCAGTTCACCTGTGAGTAGCGATCCTTTTTCGGAGTATTACTACACTCAGGGAACGGGCATCAAATTTGCTGTGAGGTGGTGAGAACTTGTTCACCAGACTGATCCTGACGGCGGTAACAGTTGTTGTTTCTTATCTGGTTTTCAAGTGGCTGTTCAAGCTCATCGAAAAGAGTGTGGAAAAGCTCGGAAAAGAGCTTCAGATGAGAAATACCATTAGATTCTTCCTTGGATTGATCATCTCTGTGATTGCGGTGATGGTGGTTCTCGACATATGGAATCTGAGCCTCGCGCCACTTCTTGCTGGGGTTGGTATCGGAGGTCTTGTCATAGGTCTCGCTCTTCAGGAACCGCTGGCCAATTTCTTCTCCGGTCTGTTCCTTCTCGTGTCTCGAGCTGTCAAGGAAGGAGAGGCTCTGGAAGCTGGTGGAGTCTCTGGAACCGTCGAAGTGGTGAATTTGAATCATACCGTGATCAGGACCTGGGATGGTCGAAGGGTGATGATACCAAACAAGGCTGTCTGGAACGACAAGATAATACACTTCTGGCCTTCAAACGTTAGAAGACAGGAAATAGTGGTGGGAGTTCCTTACTCGGCTGATTTGAGGAAAGTGGTGGAGATCTTCCAGAAAGCGCTGGAAGACGAAGAAACCGTTGAAAAAGATCCGGCACCAGCTATTGTTTTCTCCGCGTTCAACAGTTCTTCCATAGACTTCATTATCAGATTCTGGGTCAACCGTGATAACTTCTTCGAAGGTGTGAAGAGATTGGCTTTCAGAATAAAGGATTATCTAGAAAAAGAGGGAATCTACATACCTTTCCCACAACTCGACGTGCATTTTGACGAAGAATTCATAAGGATGTGGAAGCATGAAGGCTCTGAAAATAAGAGTTGAGGGGATCGTTCAAGGAGTGGGTTTTCGATATTTCACAAGGAGAGTCGCGAAATCTCTTGGTGTGAATGGTTATGTGATGAACATGGATGATGGGTCTGTCTTCATACACGCCGAAGGTGATGAGAATGTCCTTCGGCGTTTTTTGAGTGAGATCGCGAAAGGTCCACCCGCGGCGGTTGTGACGAACGTGAGTGTGGAAGAAACAACGCCTGAGGGATACGAGGATTTCACGATCAGGTATTATTAAAAACATGTTTAGTTTAGTAGGTGGATTAAGTTAAACTACCTATTCAACGCAAAGAAATCGTAACATTAAATGCGCTACTCCTTAGATGATTGGAAACCTGGTATTAATGAGAAGCGTCTAATATGAGAGAAGGTCCTTCGGAGGTGTTTCGATGTTCGAGAATCTTCAGGAGAAGCTGTCCAGAGTTTTTAAGAATCTGTCTGGACGCGGAAAGATCACAGAAAAGAATGTAAAAGACGCGATCAGGGAAGTGAAACTTTCCCTGCTTGAAGCCGATGTCAACTACAAAGTTGTGAAAGAATTCGTGGACCACGTCCTCCAAAAAGCTCTTGGAGAGGAAGTTCTCAGAAGTCTCACACCAGACCAGCAGTTCATAAAGATAGTGAGAGACGAGCTGGTAAGAATCATGGGAGAAAAGAACGAACCACTGAGACTCGTTCACAGACCATCTCCCATAATGATGGTGGGACTCCAGGGAAGTGGAAAGACCACAACGTGTGCAAAACTCGCGAAACTTCTCAAAAAAGAGGGAAGAAATCCTTTGCTTGTAGCAGCGGATCTGTACCGCCCCGCAGCCGTTGATCAGCTTGTGAAACTTGGAAATCAGATTGGTGTAAATGTTGTTCACGATTACAACAAAACACCAGTTGAGATAGTAAAGAAAGCTGTGGACGTTGCTGAGAGTACAGGAAAAGATGTCCTGATAGTGGATACTGCTGGTCGACTTCACATAGACGAAGAAATGATGAAAGAGTTGGAAGAGATAAAGAAAATTCTGAATCCAGATGAAATCCTGCTCGTCGTTGACGCGATGATGGGACAGGATGCGGTTAATACCGCCAAGGTGTTCGATGAAAGACTCGACTTAACGGGATTCGTTGTAACGAAGATGGACGGAGATGCGAGAGGCGGTGTCATCCTTTCCATAAAATACGTGACGGGAAAACCAGTTAAATTCATCGGAATGAGTGAAAAACTCGATGGTCTTGAGCCGTTTCATCCAGACAGAATCGCAAACCGAATCCTGGGAATGGGAGATGTTCTTTCACTGATCGAGAAAGTGGAAAGAGAACTCGATCAGGAAAAGATGAAAAAGAGTGCGGAAAAGTTCCTGAAGGCGGAATTCACCCTGGAAGATTTCAAAGAACAACTTCAGGAAATGAAAAAACTCGGTCCTCTTTCTTCCATTCTTGAGATGCTCCCGGGTGCACCAAAGATCGATGTGGAAGTGAGTGAAAAAGAACTGAAAAAGATCGAAGCCATCATAAATTCGATGACTATAGAGGAAAGGAGAAATCCAGATATAATAAACGCCAGTAGAAAAAGAAGAATCGCACGCGGAAGTGGAACCACCGTCCAGGATGTGAACAAACTTCTCAAAAGTTATGAACAGATGAAAACTCTCATGAAGAGAATGAAAAAAGGCAGATTCAAAATACCATTTGGATTCTGAGGAGGTGTGTTCGGTGGTAAGGATCAGACTCACAAGGATGGGAAAAAGACACCAGCCTTTCTACAGGATAGTCGTTGTTGATAGCAGGAAGAGGAGAGATGGTGCTTACATCGAGTCTCTTGGATACTACAACCCTCTGAAAGAAGGGGAAATAAAGATCGATGTGGAAAGAGCCGTGGAATGGATTCTGAAAGGAGCTCAGCCGAGCGACACTGTGAGGGATATCTTCAGAAAATTCGGGGTTATGAAGAGGGTCCACGAGATAAAGTACGGAAAGAAAGAGGAGGCCACGGCTGAATGAAGGAGCTCCTCGAGAAGATTCTTCGGGGAATAGTGAAGCATCCCGAAGAGGTTGTGGTCATGGAGTTCGACGAAGAAGGAAAGAAAGTATACGAAATCGTTGTGAACGAAGAAGATGTTGGACAGGTCATAGGAAAAGATGGAAGAACGATAAAATCTTTGAAGATACTTTTGAGTGCGCTCATGGGAGATTCTAAGGAGATCACCATCAAGGTGGTCCGGTGAGAGTATGATAAGAACCATTCAAGACCTGTTGGATGAAAGAGTAGCGATTGGAAAGATCGTCAACACACACGGCCTCAAGGGAGAGGTCAAGTTCTTTCCTTACACGAACTCTGAAGAAATCGTGAAGAACCTCTCCGATGTGATTCTTTATAACAGCGAGAAGAAGGCGTTTTACAACCTCACCGTTGAGTCTGTGAGGAGGATGAACAAGCTCTTTCTCATCAGGTTCAAATCGATAGACACGATAGAAGCCGCAGAAAAGATCAAAGGCTGTGAAGTCTTCGTAAAATACGAGGAACTACCAAAGCTCAACGAAGACGAATACTACTTTTACGAAATACTGGACTGCGATGTTTTCTACGAGTCTGGTGAAAACGTTGGAAAAGTAGTTGACATAATAGAAACCGGTTCGAACGACGTACTCGTGGTGAGGAAAAAGAAGAAAGAAACCCTGATCCCCATGACGAAGGACTGTATCGTTGAGATCGATAAAGGTGCGAAAAGGATCATAGCAAAGGAAATGGAGTGGATTTGATGAGGATCACCATTGTAACAATATTCCCTGAAATGGTCGAAGTTATAAAAAAGTACGGCGTCATAGCCCGGGCGGTAGAGAGAGGCATCGTGGAGATAAACGTGGAGAATTTGAGGGATTACACCACCGACAGACACAGAACGGTTGACGATTATCAATACGGCGGCGGATACGGCATGGTGATGAAACCTGAACCTTTCTTCAGATTCTACGAAAGTTACGTAGAAAAATACGGAAAACCTTACGTTGTTCTCACAAGTCCGCAGGGAAGAATTTTCAACTACAAGATAGCAGAAGAACTTTCAAAAAAGGAAGACATCGTTATATTCTGTGGAAGGTACGAAGGAATAGATGAAAGAGTGATGAGCATCGTTGACGATGAAATATCCATAGGAGACTACATACTCACAGGTGGAGAGCTACCCGCAATGGTCATAACTGACGCTGTTGTGAGGCTTGTACCGGGTGTTGTCGAGAGAGAATCTGTAGAAAGAGAATCGTTTCATCAGGGACTGCTTGATCATCCCGTTTACACACGGCCTTATGAGTACAAGGGTATGAAAGTTCCAGATGTTCTCCTCTCTGGAGACCACGAAAAGGTGGAACTCTGGAGAAGAAAGGAGAGCATAAAGAAAACACTGGCAAAGAGGCCAGATCTTTTCTTAGCGAAGGAACTGGACGAAATGGACAAATTGGCTATAATAGAGTTGTTCAGGGAGATGATGGAGAAATGTTAGAGAAGGTGTACGTGGCCCTGATTCACTACCCAATAAAAGGAAAAGACGGCAGCATCATATCAACGGCCGTGACAAACCTTGATGTCCACGATATAGCAAGGACCGCGAGAACGTACAACCTCAAGGGATACTACATTGTGACTAACCTCAGAGCGCAGCAGGATATGGTAAGCAAGATGCTGAAGTTCTGGAGAGAAGGTTTTGGAAGCCGGTACAACCCTTCCAGAACGGAATCTCTCACACTTGTGAAGCTCAAATCCTATCTGGAAGATGTGTTGGAAGACATAGAAATCCTCGAAGGAGAAAGACCTTTGATCTTCTTCACCTCTGCGAAAAAACGCGAAAATGATATTTCTTTCGAAGAGGGAAGAAGAATAATCATGGAAACCGAGAAACCTGTTCTCATACTTCTCGGTACAGGCTGGGGTCTTCCCGATGAAATTCTCGAGATATCCGATTACGTACTGGAGCCCATAAGGGCGCAGTCTGATTTCAACCATCTTTCCGTGAGAGCGGCTGCTGCCATCATCATCGATCGGTTGATAGGAGAAAATTACGCGAGGAGGGATTGAAGATGGATCATCTTGTGAAAATCATCGAAAAGAAATATGAAAAAAAGGAGATTCCCGATTTCAGACCAGGAGACACCGTGAGGGTACACGTGAAAGTTATAGAAGGTGACAGAGAAAGAACACAGGTGTTTGAAGGAATCGTCATCGCAAAGAGAGGTTCCGGAATAAACAAAACGTTCACAGTGAGAAGAATAGGCAGCCACGGTGTTGGAGTAGAAAGGATCTTCCCCGTCCACTCCCCGGTTGTTGAGAAGATCGAGGTTGTGAGAAAGGGTAAGGTGAGGAGAGCCAAGCTCTACTACCTCAGGAACGTCAGAGGTAAGATCAGGATCAAGGAGCGCAGAGATTGATGAACCTGAAAAAAGAATCCGTGGAATGGATCAAGGCACTACTTTACGCACTGGTTGCAGCTACGATCGTGAGGCTCTACATATTCGAGACTATGCTGGTTCCAACTGGGTCGATGATCCCAACGATACAGATTGGGGATCGACTCTTCGTCGAAAAGATCACGTACACTGTACGTGAACCGCAGATAGGAGAGATTGTGGTTTTCTGGTCACCGTTCGTGGATGAAAGAGCAAGCCACATGCTTCGACTTTTCGATAAATTCATGGATCTCTTTTCTCCCAGTAAGTTCAGGGGTCATGTAAAGTACGTGAAGCGTCTCGTTGGAAAGGGTGGAGACGTCCTCGAAATAAAGGACGGAAAGCTCTACGTGAACGGTGAAATTCCGGAAGTTTTGAAGGACAGGTACTACGAACCGGAGGGAATCTTCAAGTACGAAGATTTTTACGATTGGCTGTACACGGCCAGCAAGCTGAGAAAAGACAAACAGGCGTACAGAGATTTCATATACGATATCGCGAAGAATTACGGTAGAACAGCGGCAGTTCTTGTTTTCTCCCTCATCGGGGAGGAAGGTCTAAGCTACGGAGAAGCTTTCCTCCCCGGTTTGTTGAACTATTTCGATCCATCCATGGTTTACTACGACGAGAAAACGAAGTCCTATTACATCCCAGGAATGATCTACCATGAGTTTTACGAGGAATATTACTCCAAACTCGATCTCAAGAAGTACGTCGGAAAAACAGATGATGGTACGATCAGAATAAGGGTGCCGGAAGGATTTTACTTTCTGATGGGGGACAACACAAAGGAAAGTCTTGACTGCAGATATTTCGGTTTTGTCCCGAAGGACCACATCATAGGATGGCCGATCTTGAGGATCTGGCCCTTTGAGAGGTTCGGTCCTATTCAGAAATACTAAGGATGAACAGAATCAAAAAAGCAGTAGAGATTTCCACTTCTGGTGACAACCACCACACGTTCTTCGCCAACAACGGGTTCTACGGTGCTCTCCCCGACCTTTCTTTCCCATCTTCTCTTTCCATCGAGTGTGAAGGAGTAAAGAACGTCCTCAGACACGAAGTATACGTATCCTTCCCTTGAAACAGCCACCGGAGAAGGAGTGGAAGCTGAGATGATTCTTTTCACATTCCCAGAAAGATCGATCGAGTAGATTCCATCTTCCGCGTTCACGAAAACGGTATCTCCGAAAGCTGAAAGTTGTGAATTCAACGAGAGAGGAAGTTTCTTTTTCCAGATCAAATCACCGTTCGTTCTGTTAACGCACAACAACCAGCCTGAGTTACTTCCAGTGATCACATATCCGTCGATGATTATCGGTTTCATCGTTAGAAGATATCCTGCGCGGGTTTTCCATCTCAAGGAACCATTCGAATAGAGAGAGTACAGACTTCTCGAAGTTCCAAAATAGACGACTCCGTTTTCATCGACCGTTACACCGGTTGAAATCCACTCTTCGTCTTTGAATCGCCACACGATGGAAGAATCGTGATCGATGAAGTACACTTCGCCGCTGTCGGTGGCAAGGTAAATACCGTAGGAATTCACTTCAAAAGCCTTTGAAACATCAGCCCCAAGATCGATTTTCCACACCAGCTGGCCGTTTCGAGATATGGCGTAGAGGAAGTTATCCCAGCTCGTTACGTAGATCCTTTCCATGAAAACGCGGGGTGGTGCTGTTATAACGAAACCTGTTCTGTAGCTCCAGAGTTTTCCTCCGCTCATCGAGATAGCGTGAACGATTCCTTCTACATCTGCTACAACCAGCAGATTCTCAAAAATGACAGGTGAAGATCTCACCTCGGCTTCCAAACCCAGCTGCCAGATCAGATCTCCCGGTATGTACATCTCACCCTGAGCAAGAACCGGAAAAACCCTTTGAGCTGTTCCGATCTTCTTCAAAGAGAAGGCTCCCACTCTGTAGAGGTCGTTACCTTTTGTGAAGAGGATTGAATCCTGGAGTTTTACAACCGATGTGGTGTTTCCACTTGCGATGTACTCCTTGAACGCTCTGGGAGACGTCAATTTTGCCGCGTTCAAGGTGATCACTTTGTTTCTGAAAAAGACGACCAGAAAGTCTTCGATCCATTCTAAGTCTTCTGCTTCTTCAAATTTCGAGAAGAAAACGACCTTCGGTGCCAGAACGTTTTCCAAATCCACCAGAAAAATCGTTCCATCGGAAGTTAAGGCGGCGAACGCTTTTTTATTTTTGTTTACAGAAATCTTGTTTATCTCTGCCTTGGCCTCTATCTTCCAGATCTCTTCGCTGTTTTTCATGAGAGAAACGTATTTTCCATGACCCACCAGCAGGTAGCCTTCGTAGAAATCGACGTCAGAAACGGATTGTTGAAAACTGATCTTGCCGTATTTGAAAGAAACGGGATCCAGAAGCAGAACCTCTTTTTCGCAGATTACCACCAAACGTTCATCGTTCCACTTCAATTTCTTTGCCGGTATTTTCAGCGATCGGATGATTTCTTTGCTCCTCAGATTGTACTCCAGGAGAGCGTTTCCGGTCGCAAAATATGCCGTATCCGAAACCACGACTCCATCGAGGGGAGAGAACGGAAGGACGATCTCCAGGTTCTTCTTCAAGGAGTCTCCTTCCACTTCCACGAGGGAGGCGAGGTTTCCCTGGACGACCATGAGTTGCGCTGAGAATAGGTAAGACGCGAGAAGGATGCAAAAGAAGACGATTTTCCTCCACATGTATTTCAACTCCGGCTGTTAAAATATGATCTGGTACAGTAAAAATATAGCACGAATCGAGGTGAAAAGATGAAGCGCGTGGCGGCAGTGATCGAATACGATGGAAGTAATTTCTTTGGATATCAGGGGCAACCCGATGTCAGAACGGTTCAGGGAGTCATAGAAGACGCTCTTGAGAGGATATTCAAACAGAGAATCTACACCCAGGCAGCGGGAAGAACGGACGCCGGTGTTCATGCGAACGGTCAGCTCATCGCTTTCAACTGTCCGAACGATCGAATGACCACTGAGGACATAAAAAACGCCATGAACGCGAATCTTCCAGATGATGTTTATGTGAAAGAGGTTTTCGAGGTCTCCAAAAATTTTCATCCCCGTTTCGATGTGAAAAAAAGAATCTATCACTACTTCATCCTGACCTCGAAGCAGAAGAACGTTTTCCTCAGGAAATACGTCTGGTGGTTTCCCTACGAGCTCGATCTCGATGCGATGCGAAAAGCAGCGAAGTACCTGGAGGGTACCCATGACTTCACCTCTTTCAAGACGGGGAGTGATGAAAGAGATCCTGTGCGGACCATATACAGAATCAGAATTTTGAGGTTAAAAAACGATCTTGTTCTTATAAGAGTGGAGGGGAGATCCTTTCTGAGAAGAATGGTTCGAAACATCGTTGCCGCTCTTGTAAAAGTTGGTTTGAAGCAGTGGGAACCTGAGAAGATGAAGGAGGTGCTCGAAGCACGCGACAGGAGCGCGGCGGCTGGTACCGCACCTGCACATGGCTTGTACTTTTACAAAGTGCTGTTTTGATTCTTGCTTTCAATTACAGGATTGAGGAAAACGGAGTGCTTTACTTCCTCGGTGATGCGACGCCAACGTCGTATGAGATGGAGATCATCGAGGAATGGAAACGCCTTCCTGTGGTGACCCTTGTTTACGACGGCCCCTCTGAGTACGAAGGCGCTGTGAGAGATTTTCTCTCTGAAGAAGGAGTACTGACTGGTTCGGGAACACCCCTCATTGTCAAGATTCGAACTAAGGAAAATTACGTTGCCTTTCAGTTGATATTCGAAGAAAAGTCCGTGGATAACTTTGAAAATCTCTCAACAAAAGACACCTTCCCGGAACACTTCAGAAAAGCTATTAGGGAAATCTTTCCAGACTCTCAGCTTCCCGATGAGTTTTTCCTCGTCGTTTACAGAGATGGAAAGTTTGAAAGGAGCCTTCAACCGACTTCGACTCTTCCGGGAAGAAAAGCTCCCGTGGTGATAATTCCTCAGTGGAAAGAGAAACATACTCTGGAAATAGGAAACTACAGAAAGGTGGTTGACGAAGGGTTTTACCAGATCGGTGGGAAGATGATATACGCAGGAAGGGACATTTTCATAGAAGACGTCCCTGGACTCTACAGAAACATCGATATGGTCTTTTTGGACGGAGAAAAAGAATACATCTATCGCGATGGATTTCTTATGATGGAAGAAAAAACTCTAAAGGTCGAAGAGCCTGTTGATGTGGTTGATGGAATAGTGATCACCAGACACAGGATGGGAAGTAAAGAGATCGATGATACAATTCTGTTCAGATGGGACAATTTTGTTTTAACGGCATCGGGTTTCCTCATGGATATAAGAGGAAAATGGTCGTGGAAAGTTTCAAATACACCGGTAGAGTTTTCCTTTCAGGGTGATGTTTTCTACGTACTCGATGTGTGCGGTTTCTTGAGAAGTTACAATCTCAAAACAAGACAGCTTCTCTGGGAGAAAAAATTCGAAGGAGCCTGGGGACTGGACTCTTCTAAGGATCGGGTTTTCCTGGGTGCTGGAGACGAAGTACTCGTTTTGAACGCACAGGACGGAGAGACGATCGAAAGAATGGAAGCAGATGATTTCGCTGTGTGGAAGGGTAGACTGCTCGTTTACAAAGATGGAAAGGTAGATGGAGAGGATATGGAAGGGTTCTTCATCAGAAACTTTGGGATGCCTCTCTTCGTTTCGGGAAAGCGAGTTGTGATGTTTGGTACGGAGAAAAAGGAGTTCGAAGAAGTTGAGAAAGTGCGTCTTTTTGACTGGGGAACGGTGATAAAGGCAGGGGATGAATTGTGGCTGATAAGAAGAGATTAGACCAGCTTGTTTTAGAAAGGGGACTCGTGGAGAGCAGAGAAAAAGCGAAGACGTTAATCATGGCGGGGAAGGTCCTCGTGAACGGAGAAAAAGTCACAAAGGCCAGCAAACTCGTTCCAGAAGATGCCGATGTCGAACTCCTCGAGGAGCCAAAGTATGTGAGCAGAGGAGGGTACAAACTCGAGTCTGCCTTCGAGAGTTTCAAAATAGACGTTTCAGGGAAAGTCGCGTGCGACATAGGAGCGTCTACGGGGGGATTCACGGATTTTCTCCTCCAGTGTGGGGCAAAGAAAGTGTACGCTGTGGATGTGGGATACGGCCAGCTTCACTGGAAATTGAGAAACGACCCCCGGGTTGTTGTGATGGAAAAGGTGAACGCTCGCTATTTAACTCCTGAAGATCTAGGGGAGAAAGTGGATGTTGTAACCTGCGATGTGTCTTTCATCTCTCTGGAAAAGATCATCCCTGCCATTTCCAGGATACTGAAGAACACCGGTGATGCTGTTTTGCTCGTAAAACCTCAGTTCGAAGCTCCAAGAAGATTCGTAAAAAGGGGTATCGTAAAAGATCCTGATGTCCACCTTGAAGTACTGGGGGAAATACGAAAGAGATTAATCGAAAACGGTTTTATTTTGAAAGGATGCTGTTTTTCAAAAATCAAAGGAACGGAAGGGAACATAGAGTACTTTTTCTGGGTCAAAAAGGAAGGGGAGAACGCTGAGATAGATCTGAAAAATATTGTAGAACAAGCCTGGAGGTTTTTTGGGGAGAGGGAAAGATGAAGAAAACAGTATTTTTTCTGCTTTTAATAGCTTCTCTGTCTTTTTCAGTACCTGTTCTGCAGAACTACGATTACTTTATCCATATAAAGAATACCGGAGAGTTCTACTCGGCTTTGAAAGAACTGCCGCTCTTTGAATTTTTGTTCTCGAAAGGTGTCGGTTACGAAGAAACAGTTGTGAAATGGGTGGAAAGTCGATTGAACGATCCTGAAGAGTTCTTTCAGGGCATTTCAAACGAGATAGTGATCTGCGGAAAGGAAGATATTTCGAACCTCTTCACTCTGGATATCAACGATATTCTCTCCTTACCAGAAAAAATAGATGGATTCATAGCCTTCAAGACAACGGCTCCAGAAAGGTTCATTGAGGATTTTGCAAAGGTGATGGATCGCACCTTCATCAAAAGTGATGATCTCTTTGTTCTGGGAAACAACACACCTCTTTTCTCGAAAATATCAGGAGACTACGTCTTGATCTCTTCAACAGAGACTGTGTTCGAAAAGATAGAAGAGAGTGAAGACACGGCTGATAAACCGCTATTTGCCCGTATCAAGAAAATGAGCTTGTTTGGGAAAGAAGGCGAAGTCGAAATCGTGGGACAAGTGGAAGAATCGCACCTCACCGTTGAGATCACGCAGAAGGCCAGTCCGTTCAGGGTATCAGATAAAGAATATATTGGTAAACTACCGTATCTGGGAGATCTTTTTGCATTCACAAGCGATCCTGAACTCCTCATGTGGTTTTTCACGAATATGTTCAAAGGAAGCGATGTGGAGAAGTTTTTCAACACGATTTCTTCTGAGGGGAGCTCTATGTTTCTGGCTTCTCTGTATGAAACTCCACGGTTCGCTTTCCTGATGGAGAATAAAACGCTGGATGAGGTGACGTCCGATCTCGTCAGCCGTGGTGCGAAACTTGTGGGAGAAGAACTGCAGCTCGATGTGGGAGGTTTGCTTCTTCACTTCTTCGATTACAACGGGAAACTCGTTGTTTCATCCATAAAAAAAGTGGAATTTCTGCAGACTTTGAACAAAAAAAGACTCGAAAATCACCCGAGCTTCGTCTTTCTGGAAAAAGAAGCACCTCAAAGCGTTTTTCTCGAGGTGTTCGTTGACCTTTACACACTCTTCGATAAGCTCCTCGGATTTTCTCCAAGGTCGAGTCTTCTTCTGATAGGCTATGAGGAAGATGGTCTCATAAAATACAGATTGGAGGTAATGTGAAATGATACTCTTCGATAAGAACAAGCGCATTTTGAAAAAATACGAGAAGATGGTCTCAAAAATAAATCAAATAGAGTCCGATTTACGCTCAAAGAAAAACAGCGAGCTGATAAGACTTTCCACGGAACTGAAGGAAAAAGTGAATTCCTTTGAGAACGCCGATGAACACCTTTTTGAAGCGTTCGCCCTGGTTAGAGAAGCAGCACGAAGAACGCTCGGAATGAGGCCTTTCGATGTCCAGGTGATGGGTGGTATAGCGCTCCATGAAGGAAAAGTGGCCGAGATGAAGACCGGTGAGGGAAAAACCCTCGCCGCCACCATGCCGATTTATCTGAACGCTCTCATCGAAAAGGGTGTTCATCTGGTCACGGTCAACGACTATCTGGCCAGAAGAGATGCGCTCTGGATGGGACCCGTGTATCTCTTTCTCGGTTTGAGAGTGGGTGTGATAAATTCTCTGGGAAAGTCGTACGAGGTGGTGTGGAAAAACCCTGATCTCGCCAGAAAAGCAATAGAGGAAAACTGGAGTGTCTGGCCTGATGGGTTCAACGGAGAAGTTTTGAAAGAGGAATCTATGAACAAAGAAGCCGTTGAGGCTTTCCAGGTGGAACTCAAAGAGATAACCAGGAAGGAAGCCTATCTGTGCGACGTTACCTACGGCACGAACAACGAATTCGGCTTCGATTACCTGAGGGATAACCTCGTTCTCGATTACAACGATAAGGTGCAGAGAGGCCACTTCTACGCCATTGTGGACGAAGCCGACAGCGTACTCATAGACGAAGCAAGGACCCCACTGATCATCTCCGGTCCCTCCAAAGAGAGTCCTTCTGTGTACAGGAGATTCGCTCAGATCGCTAAGAAGTTTGTTAAAGATAAGGACTTCACGGTAGATGAAAAAGCGAGGACCATCATTCTCACCGAAGAGGGTGTGGCGAAAGCGGAGAAGATCATCGGTGTCGACAATCTCTACGATCCGGGAAACGTGTCTCTTCTCTACCATCTCATAAATGCCTTGAAAGCGCTGCACCTGTTCAAGAAGGATGTCGATTACGTCGTCATGAACGGTGAAGTTATTATCGTTGACGAGTTCACGGGAAGACTGCTACCTGGCAGACGCTACAGTGGAGGGCTCCACCAGGCTATCGAAGCCAAAGAAGGAGTACCCATAAAGGAAGAATCCATCACCTACGCGACGATTACCTTTCAGAATTACTTCAGAATGTACGAAAAGCTCGCCGGTATGACGGGAACAGCCAAAACAGAGGAAAGCGAATTCGTACAGGTTTACGGTATGGAAGTGGTGGTTATTCCCACTCACAAGCCCATGATAAGAAAGGACCACGATGATCTGGTCTTCAGGACTCAGAAAGAAAAGTACGAAAAGATCGTGGAAGAAATCGAAAAGCGCTATAAAAAAGGTCAGCCAGTTCTTGTCGGAACAACCTCCATCGAAAAGAGCGAACTTCTCAGTTCCATGCTGAAAAAGAAAGGTATCCCCCATCAAGTTTTGAACGCGAAATACCATGAAAAAGAAGCTGAGATCGTCGCCAAAGCCGGGCAAAAAGGCATGGTGACGATCGCCACCAACATGGCTGGGAGAGGAACGGATATAAAACTCGGACCGGGAGTGGCGGAACTTGGAGGACTGTGCATCATAGGAACGGAAAGACACGAGAGCAGAAGAATCGATAATCAGCTGAGAGGACGTGCCGGTAGGCAAGGAGATCCGGGAGAGTCCATCTTCTTCCTCTCTCTCGAAGACGACCTTCTGAGGATCTTCGGTGGTGAACAGATTGGAAAAGTGATGAACATACTCAAAATAGAGGAAGGACAGCCCATACAGCATCCGATGCTTTCAAAGCTCATCGAAAACATTCAGAAGAAGGTTGAGGGTATCAACTTCTCGATAAGAAAAACCTTGATGGAAATGGATGACGTCCTCGACAAACAAAGAAGAGCGGTGTACTCGCTTCGCGATCAGATCCTTCTCGAAAAAGACTACGACGAATATCTGAAGGATATCTTCGAAGATGTTGTCAGCACAAGGGTTGAGGAGTACTGTTCCGGGAAAAATTGGGATATCGAAAGCCTCAAGAATTCTCTTTCTTTCTTCCCGGCTGGTTTGTTCGACCTGGACGAAAAGCAATTCAGTTCTTCTGAAGAACTTCACGATTACCTGTTCAACAGACTTTGGGAGGAATATCAGAGAAAGAAGCAGGAAATAGGCGAGGATTACAGGAAAGTGATCAGATTCCTGATGCTCAGAATAATAGACGATCACTGGAGAAGATACCTGGAAGAGGTAGAGCACGTTAAGGAAGCCGTTCAGCTGAGGTCTTACGGTCAGAAAGATCCTATCGTTGAATTCAAAAAGGAAACGTACTACATGTTCGATGAAATGATGAGAAGAATAAACGATACGATAGCCAACTACGTCCTCAGAGTTGTTAAAGTCTCGGAAAAGGATGAAAAAGAGGCCAAAGAAGAACTTGGTAAAATAAGACTCGTGCATGAAGAATTCAATCTTGTGAACAGAGCGATGAGAAGAGCCACAGAAAAGAAAAAGAAAAAAGATGGACTGCACAGCTTTGGTAGAATAAGAGTGAAGAGGTGATGGGTATGATCAGTTTCGAAACCAAAACCAAGATAGAAGAACTTGAAAAGAAATACAAGGATGTTCTTTCGGTGGTCAACGAGGATGAAATCAACAAGGAACTCGAAGAGGTAGAGAAAAAACTCACAGATCCATCGGTATGGAATGATCAAAAAAAGGCGCGTGAGTACACCCAGAAACTGAAGAGGTTGAAGAACATCTCTGAAGATTTGAAGAGAGTGAGGTCTCTGTTCGAAGATCTGGAAGTCGCTATAGAACTTTCCGACGAGGACCAAGAAATGGCTCAGCACGTGGAAGAAATAGTCCAGGAACTGGAGGGCGCCGTCAAAAAACTGGAACTTGAAATCATTCTGAACGGAAAATACGATCCGAACAACGCTTACCTGTCGGTCCATCCAGGTGCAGGTGGTACTGAGTCCCAGGACTGGGCGCAGATGCTTCTCAGAATGTACATGAGGTGGGCAGAGAGAAAAGGTTTCGATGTTGAGATCGTAGAGCTGCAGCCAGGAGAGGAAGCCGGCATCAAGGATGCCACGATCCTCATAAAAGGTGAATACGCTTACGGTTATCTGAAATACGAATCCGGTGTTCACAGGCTGGTTAGGATCTCACCCTTTGACGCAGCCAGAAGAAGACACACTTCTTTCGCTTCTGTGAATGTGATTCCGGAGATAGATGACGATGTGGATATAGAAATCAAGCCAGAAGATTTGAAGATAGAAACCTTCAGAGCCTCTGGACACGGTGGACAGTACGTCAACAAAACCGAATCTGCCGTGAGAATCACTCACCTGCCAACTGGGATCGTGGTCTCCTGTCAAAACGAAAGATCGCAGCACCAGAACAAACAGACCGCGCTGAAGATACTCAAGGCGAAACTGTACCAGCTCGAGATGGAAAAGAAGCGAAGAGAAATACAGGAGATTCAGGGAGAACTCAAGGACATTTCCTGGGGAAACCAGATAAGATCTTATATTTTCCACCCGTACACGATGGTTAAAGATCACAGAACCGGAGTGGAAACTGCGAACGTTGACGCCGTTATGGATGGAGACATAGATATGTTCATAGAGGCCGAGCTGGTCTATTTCGCTCGTCGATCAAGTTAAACCGTATTTCTTCATCTTGTAAGACAGGGTCTTGTAGTTCATATTCAGGACTTCACATACTTTTTTTCGATTGCCCTCGTTTTCCTCGAGGGCTTTCTTTATGACCTTCTTTTCCACGAATTCAACCAGAGAATCAACGAATTCTTTCAGGTTCAAGCCTTTTATCTCATCGATTCCACTGGCGATTTTCATCGCCTGATCAACGGGATTCTCCAGAGTAATTATTTCGTAGACTTTCTCGAGAAACTCCTGCGTGTTTCCCGGCCAGTGGTACTCTATCAGGAGCTTTGTCAGATCGTCATCGATTTTCACTGTTTTTCCCTGGAATTGAAGAGATCTTATGACCCCGTCAAGCATGTAGGGTATATCCATCTTCCTTTCTCTCAAAGGCGGTATTTCGACGAAAGGGATGTTGTTTTTCGGCGTGCTGTTCATTCCCAGTATTATCTTTCTGCCACCAAGACCAGCAGGCGAGAAATCTGGAGGCACATCGTCGATGAAAACAGTGTATGAATTTATGTTCATTGGAAGATCTTCATGGTAGATGAGGGAAAGGTAATTTCCACCCGTTACAAAATCCACATACGCGTGTCTGTGAACCCCTTTCTCTGAAACAAGAGCGAAGATAGAAAAAGAATTGTAAAATTTCAAAACTCGGAACAGAATTTCCTTTATCTTGGCTCCCTGAAGCTCTGGAGTGTAGAGTAAAAGGTTGAATCTTGCTTTGATGGTTTCAAAATCCTTTCTGACAGCCGCGTACTTCAAGGCGATTTCCAGCTCTCTCAAAGACTGGACAAAAAGGGTATCCTCCAGTTCCAGGATCTTCTCACCGAAAACCACATCCCACTTTTCGGCAAGGATCTTGTCTCTGTAGTCTTCTCCTTCGTACAGATCCCAGATCACATCGTGGGATATCTCTGATATCATATCTTTGAAGGTGTTGACAATATCCTTTCTGATGAGGACCCTTAACACAGTATCAACCCCGTTGCCCGTTGCTTCCGTTTCAAATCTTACCACACGAAAGGGAGGAAAGAGGAACGGAATGGAGCTCAAAAAACTGGATGAAGGTCTTTTCTGGCCGGATTACAAAAACTCTATCGTCAATTTTTCAAATTCGATTCTCGAATTGTTCGACGAAAAACCACTACATAGGCCTTTCAGGTTCCCCAAGCGAGTTCTTGAAAACGTGAGAAAAGTGATCGTTATGGTAATAGACGGCCTCAGTTTTGAGATCTTTTCGGACACGATTCATGATGACGATGTTCAGGTTTTTCCCTGTTCGTCTGTTTTTCCAACCACCACCGCTGCTGCTCTTCCCAGTCTCTACTCTGCTCTCACACCGTTAGAACACGGCTTTTTGGGCTACATTCTTTATCTCAGAGAAGTGGGAAGCCTTGTGAACATGATAGAGATGTCTCCTCCGGGCCTTCCCAGAGACAGCGTGCTCAGGTTTCACGATTTCAAGTTCACCACTATCTTTCAGAGACTTCAGAGCAAAGTGAAGAGCTTCTTTTTTATTCCAAGGTATCTTCTGGGAACGGGTTTTTCCAGAATAATGTCCCAGGGATCGGAGCAGATCGGTTTTTCGAGTTTTGGGGATATGATCGAAAGAACTCTTGAAGTGCTTGAAAAACACGACAGAACGCTGGTTTTCATCTACTGGCCAACGTTGGATTCGATAGCGCACAAAAACGGTGTTGGAAGAGAGTACATCAGAGAGCTGAGATGGATTTACAGGATCTTGAAGTCCGAACTTCTCCGCAGGCTGAAGCAGGACACACTCTTTTTCCTTGTGAGCGACCACGGGCAGATTTCGACACCTCAAGACAACGAAATATGGTGGGATTTTTCTTCTGAAGTCATGAGGTTTCTCGACAGACCCCCCGCTGGAGAACAGAGAATGATGTTTCTTTATACGAAAAAAAAGAGAGCTTTGATAGAATATCTTAAGGAGAAATACGGAGATTTTGCCGTTTTTCTTGACACGAAAGACGTCGTCCAGCTTTTTGGAACTGGAAGAAAGCACCCAGAATTTTTCAGCAGAGTGGGAGACGCTGTTCTGATAACAAGGGAGACTTTTTCCTTTAACTACAGATACACAGGGAAGGAAGAGAGCTTGTCTGGAAGGCACGGGAGTCTTTCTTATCAGGAACTGGTGGTGCCTTTGGTAGTCTACAGGAGGTGGTAAGTTCCGTTATTTGAAGAGTCCAACCTGGGGAAAAGTGGATTACAGAACGGTTCGAGAGCTCATAAAAAAGTTCACAGAAGGATACAAATACAGCGTGTTTGTCGGGACGGACAGTGATGTGAAGGACGGGAAAGTGATATACGCCACAGCACTTGTTGTGTATCGTTTTGGGAGCGGTGCCACTTACTTTTACACGGTGTACAGGGACGGAAATGGAAAAGATCTGTATTCGAGGATCTTCAAAGAAGCGGAGATGAGTCTCGAGATGGCAAGATTCGTAGAGGAGATATTGAAGCTGGGAAAACCTGTTGTGCACCTCGACATAGGTTACGAGGGTCTCACAAAAGATCTCGTGTCCAGTGTGATAGGTTACGTGAAAGGGGTTGGATACCCCTATCAGATAAAACCTGATTCGTTCGCCGCCACGAAAATTGCGCATAAACACACCAAATAGGGAGGTATAGTTGTGAGAATTCTTCTAAGTGTCTCCAGATTCGAAGACGAACTGATCGAAATTCTCGATACACTCGATGAAACATACGAAATCTTCGCTGATAACGATTGTTTCGAGATTCTCAAAGATAGAATCCCTAGGATAAGACCGTTCGAAAGAGACGACTTCGATCTTCTTTACTTGAACTGGAAAGATTTGCCTTCTGAGAAACGAGAGGAAAAGATTCTTTCGGCCGTCGATGAGAACAGAACTCTCCTTTTCCTAAAGGCGATCAAGAATTATCGTGAAAAGCTTGTGGTGACCACCTTGGAAGATTTGAAACTCACCTTCTCTGAGATAGAAAGAGCGGGGGACGTTTCCCTTCAAACTAGGAGGTACCTTCTTCTCAAAGGGCTGGCATATTTTTTGAAAGTTCATTCCGAAGTTCTTGAGCACCTGTCTAATCTGTTTTTCATAAAGGATTGGAAAGCGATTGTCTTGGAAAGATTACAGGAAGGTATCAAAGCGCCTGTCAGTCTCCTGCCAGTGAGTGTTCCTCCAGAACTGGTTGAGGATATCGGTCTCGCTTCGCATCTAATAAGGTTCCTGCCCCAGAAAGCGTGCGTTCTGGTTAAAAATGGGAAGATCGTTTACGCTTCATTGACGGGTGATCTTCCAGAAATCGAAGGCGGTGTTTTCGCACTCAAAGGTGTGTTCAGAGGAGAGAAGAAATTTGACTTCATCGTGGCAGAGGATTTCGAAGGTGATGTGGAAGGTTTGAGAGTAAAAGACCTGCCCCCTCAAGAAGAGGGCCTCGTTCTTTTGGGAGCGTCTGGATACCTGAGAGAACCCGTTCCAACGAACAACTTCACAGAGGTGCTCTCTATGCACCCGGTTTTCGACAGCTGCGCTGTGACGAAAGAAGGAAAACTCGTCCTTCACGTTGTGGAACTGAACAGAAAAGATGTCTTGAATGCTCTTGAGAAAATTGACCTCTCGAACACGGAGGTGGCGTTCAACTTTCCCATTTCCAACGAA
This sequence comes from Thermotoga sp. Mc24, assembly GCF_000784835.1. Taxonomy (NCBI): domain Bacteria; kingdom Thermotogati; phylum Thermotogota; class Thermotogae; order Thermotogales; family Thermotogaceae; genus Thermotoga; species Thermotoga sp. Mc24. The sequence continues at coordinate 54,268 of NZ_JSFH01000008.1, forward strand.
GCGAAAGCCGAACTGAAACAGAAGGGGGTAAAGAAGGTATCCTGGATAGACTCGAGAAGAATCTGGAGAAGGTGCTGAACTATCTTTTTGAGAATAACTGTCTTCTCTGTGGCAAGGAAGTGTCACCACTCAGATCTTTGTGTGAGAATTGTGAAGAGAAGGTCCTCAGAAAGGGACCTTCTTTTTATCGCGAAGTTCACAGAAAATACGAGCTCTTTGTGTACTCTGACTACACGGATGAAATTGAACGCATCATAAGGCTTTACAAATATCATGATGAAGTTTCTCTTTCCAGAACATTGGTGAAGCTTTTTCTGAAACTTTACAGTTATTTTCCCAGAGAAGCCAACCTCATCACATGGGTTCCTTCTTCTTTTGATTCTCTCGAGCAGAGAGGCTTCGATCACATGAGGCTTCTAGCGAAGAGAATGAGCAAAGAATTGAACATACCGTTTGACGCTGTTCTGGAAAACGTGTCAGAAGGAAGACAGGTGGAAAAGAGCAAAGAAGTGAGGAAAAGAACCGGAAGATTCATCTGTAAGAAGGATTCTCCTCAGAACGTGATACTGATAGACGATGTTTTGACGACGGGAACCAGTGTGAAAGACTGTGTGGAAACCCTTTTCAAGAACGGAGCCAGCAAAGTTTTCGTTTACGTTCTGACGAAAACTAAACGATGAGGCCTATTATCAAGTCGTTGACATTCGTTCCCGTAGGCCCTGTTATCAAGAGCGCCCCGGTTTTTTTCAGAGCGTTGTACGAATCGTTGTTCTCCAGATACTGGTAGGGGTCTTCTCCCATTGCCTTCAGCGTTTTTACCGTGTTTCCATCCACGATTCCTCCAGCTGCGTCTGTGGGACCGTCCGTTCCATCTGTTCCTATTGAACACAGGATCACTCCTTCTATCCCTTCAAGGGCTATCGCCGCTGAGAGGGCTAGCTCTTGGTTTCTTCCTCCGATGCCGTTTCCTTTCACATGAACGACCGTTTCTCCACCGAAGATCAGTGCGGCTGGTTTTTTCAGAGGTCTGTCTTTGAACTTGATCTCTTTCATGATACTCGCTATGAACCTTCCCGCTTCTCTGGCTTCGCAGTCTAGAGAAGTGGCTATTATCTCCGCACTGAATCCTTTTTCTTTTGCTAGTTTTTTTGCTTCGTCACACACCTTCTGAACATTTCCTATCAAATGTATCTCCACGTTCGATAGATGTTTCGGTGTTTCTTGAAGGATCGCTCTTTTCACCGATTCACTGATTTCTATTCCGTATTTCTTCAGAACTTTCAAAGCGTCTTCAGAGGTGGAGCTGTCCGGCCAGGCAGGACCAGATGCTATCGCGTCCAGCCTGTCACCGAGCACATCGGAAAGGGCGAGCGCTACGATTTTAGCGGGAAACACCCTCTCCGCGAATCGACCACCTTTCACTTGCGACAAGTGTTTCCTCACGGTGTTTATCTCTTCTATGTTTGCGCCACTTCTCAGGAGAGCGCTGGTTAGCTTTTGAATTTCTTCGAGAGGCACCTCTTCCACAGGCAACTCGAAGAGGGAGGAACCTCCTCCAGAAAGAAGAAAAAGGACTGCGTCGTTCTCATTCAGCTGATCAACAAGTTCTAAGACTCTCCTGGTGGCTTTTATGGTGTTTTCATCGGGAACCGGATGACCTGCCTCGTAGATTTCAAAGTCATCTATCGGTCCTTCGCTGTGGCCGTACTTTGTTACAACCACACCTTTTCTTATCTTCTCTCCGAGAATTTCATAAGCAGCTTTTGCCATTCGCCACGCTGCTTTTCCAACGGCAACGAGAATCACTTGATCGAGTTTCAAATTCGGTAGCGCTTCTTTCACCGCTCTGTCAGGAAGAACCGATTCTATGGATTTTTTGACTATTTCTATCGCTAATTTCTTCAAGGATTCAGGATCAAACAATACGTATCCTCCTCTCTTTTTTGTATCACAGGTTCTCTTTTGAATATCTCCCGGGCTGTGAGGTACGCGTGTGACAGAGCTATTCCCAGATCTACGGGCCTCTCCGAAGAGACGCAGAGTTCACCACCGGTGTATTTGATTTCCCACGGCTGTCTGTTCAGGGCAGACGGTGACAATATCGTCATCTCAACGATCTTTACGACCTCGGGTGGAAGCTCTTCCAGGTCGTTTTCGAGAAAGGAGGTGATGGGTCTTCTCTTTCTGGTGAAATTTCTGGTCCTGGGGTATCCGAAGACGATGATGTAAGGAACGTCCGGATGGGGTGAGCGAGCCATCCAGCACGTTCCAAAACCCTGTGCTGTGAGAAAAAGGACTATTTGTTCTCCCTGAAAACCGTATTCGACGAGTTCGTCAAAATGTTTTTCAGCTTTTGCGTAAATGTAACTTGGAAATGAGGAAAGATTCATTTTCCAGTCCAGTTTTTTCGTGATAAACTTTACTAAAAGATTTTCAATATCATCTCTTATTCTCTCCGGCACTTTCTTTTCCAAAAAATCCCGCACTGAGTGCCTGTTTTTGATTGATTCAAAGATGTCCATCTCTACCACCTCCGGGGGTGAGCGACGTGAGAAAATCACTGGCTTTTTTGATTGTTTCTGTTCTGCTTTCAATTTCTTTTGGATCTTTCCTGTATCTTGTGCCGCTCTCGGTGGATTTTCCCGAGGAACTCTACGAGAGCACGGGAACCAGGTCGTTCCTTGTGAAATATTTTACTCTTTTCGAAGACGAATTCCAAAAGGGAATCGTTTTTTCTGGATGGATCTTTTCACCGAGCGATCAAGCCACAGCCACCGTGGAAGTGAAGCTCGAGGGTGAAAAAGAGCAGCACAGCTTCTCTGTGGAAACGAAGCGGGAGGGTTTTTACCTCGTGATCCCTCCACACCTTCTGGTGTTTCCAAAGGATTTGAAGGTCTTCATTGGAAAATACGAAGTGGGGGGTGAGCCTCGTTGATAGAGATGATCACCCATTTAACGGCTGCTGCGCTCCTTTTCTTCTTCGTCGTTATCGTGAGAAAGTACACGAGGAACTTGGGGAGTTATTTTCTGGAACTCGGAGTTTCCATCATAACAGGGGGACTTTTGTTGGCGGAGATCAACGAGACATTTGGATATAACATCATACTTGTTGGGATAGTAGTTACCTTTTTTGGTGTAACAAGAATCTTCAAGAGATTAAAAGAAATAGCCATAAAAGACCACCTCACGGGGCTTTATACGAGGTACTACTTTTTTGAAGAGTGGCTCCCGAGGGAAATGGAAAGGCAAAAAAGAAAGAATGGAAAAGGCATCTCCTTTCTCATCATCGATCTAGACGATTTCAAAACCATCAACGATAAGTATTCTCACAGAATGGGCGACAAACTTTTGAAGTACGTTGCAAATGAGATCATCAAGAACATCAGGAAAACCGATTGTGCGGTCAGATTCGGTGGAGACGAAATTCTTATTGCTTTCCCGGATACCGACAAAAAAACTGTTGAAAACATTGTGAAAAGACTTGAGAAAAAATTAATTTTCAACCCTGTGGGACTCCCGGTAGAATTTTCTTATGGAATAGAGACCTGGAAACCCGGTGAAAATGTGGAAGGAATTGTTCAAAACGCAGATCTTCAGATGTACGCTCTGAAGAACCTGAAAAAGCAAAAGCGCGTTCTGACGGAAGAGCCAGAGGTTGACTAACTCAAAATTTTAAGGTAATATATTCAATGCGGTGGGAGCGTAGCTCAGGGGGAGAGCGCCTGCCTTACAAGCAGGAGGTCGTAGGTTCAAGTCCTGCCGCTCCCACCAGAGATGTTAGGTGGCCAGGTAGCTCAGTTGGTAGAGCACTGGACTGAAAATCCAGGTGTCGGCGGTTCGATTCCGCCCCTGGCCACCAGCTCGTACCGTTGAAACCTGGATTTTCAGCTCGGTCATTTTGACTGACCGGGCTTTTTGTTTTAAAGATCCAGATTTTCTTAAAAACAGGGGTTGAACATACTTCATGCTCATGCTATAATCTTCTTCGGCGCGTCTGAACTGGTCTTTTCAAAGGAAAAGGATTGTGTTATAATATAAAGACGAGGTGGGGCCGTAGCTCAGCTGGGAGAGCGCTACCATGGCACGGTAGAGGTCGTGGGTTCAAGTCCCATCGGCTCCACCAGCGGGGGCCCCCGTAGTTCAACGGATAGAACGGCGGATTCCTAATCCGCAAATGGAGGTTCGACTCCTCCCGGGGGCACCACTCCCGGAAGGAATATGTGGTGGGCCGTTAGCTCAATAGGTAGAGCACCTGATTCTTAATCAGGGGGTTGCAGGTTCGAGTCCTGCACGGCCCACCAGATTTCATTAAAAAAGTAAGTGGAGGCCAGCCCGGCTTCCCACCCTGGGGCAGAAGGCTACCAGGGTAAATATCCCTGAAAGATTCAGCTTCGAGGGGAAGCGGGCTTTTTGCCCGCTATTTTTTATAGTGTAAGGAGGCGATAGATATCGGTGTAAACACGGATCTTCCGAGAAACGAGCAGATAAAAGTTCCAAAAGTCAAAGTGGTGGACGAAAATGGGAAGATGATAGGTGTCATGCCAACCAGAAAAGCTCTGGAACTTGCAAGGGAGAAGGGGCTTGACCTTGTTCTCGTTGCTCCCAACGAGAATCCACCTGTTGCCAAAATTATGGACTACGGAAAGTACAAGTACCAGCTCACAAAGAAACAGAAAGAAAGCAAGAAAAAAACCGTTCAGTTGAAGCAAATGAAGTTCCGTCTGAATATCGATGAGCACGACTATCAAACCAAGGTGAAGCATATAAGGAGATTCCTGGAAGATGGTCACAAAGTCAGGGTGGTTGTGATGTTTATAGGAAGAGAAATGATGTTCGCAGAAAAGGGTAAAGAAATCTTGGAAAGAGTTATCAAAGACACTGAGGATCTGGCTACGGTGGAAAGTCCTCCCAAGATGGAAGGAAGAGACATGTGGATGGTGCTGAAACCCAAAAATTCGTGAAGGAGGTCCTGGATATGCCGAAGGTGAAAACAAACAGGAGTGCCGCAAAGAGATTCAGGATAACAAAGAACGGTAAGATAATGAGAAATCACGCTTACAGAAGTCATAAAACGGGAAAGAAAAGAAGAAATGCCCTCAGGGAACTGAGGAAGAAAGACGTTGTGTCCAGCGCTGACGAATACAGAGTTCTCAGACTTCTTGGGAAAAAGTGAGGAGGGATAAATCATGCGCGTAAAAAGAGCTGTACACGCGAAAAAGAAGAGAAAGAAATATTTGAAGGCTGCCAAGGGATACAGAGGAGCTCTCAGCAGAAGGTACAAGCTCGCCAAGCAGATGTATGTAAGATCGAAATGGTACTCCTATGTTGGAAGAAAACTGAAGAAGAGAGATATGAGAAAACTCTGGATCACAAGAATCAACATCGCTGCGAGAAACGAAGGACTCAAATACAGCGAGCTCATTCACGGTTTGAAGCTTGCCGGTGTTTCCATAAACAGAAAGATGCTCTCTGAACTCGCAGTGAACGATCCTGAAGCTTTCAAAGAATACGTGAAGATAGCGAAAGAAGCTCTCGCATCCTGAGGTGTTGAGAATGGAAAAAACGAAGAAGATAGCTGTGATGAGTGGTAAAGGTGGCGTTGGAAAAACTACTGTAGCGGTGAACCTTGCTGTTGCACTGGCGGCTGAGGGTTACCAGGTTGGTCTTCTCGATCTCGACCTCCACGGACCAAACGTTCAAAGGATGCTCGGTGTTTCTCTGCCACCTTCCGAAGGTGAAAAGATCGTTCCAGCAAAGTATGGAGATTCTTTGAAAGTCTTTTCATTAGCAATGATTCTCCAGGAAGGTGCTCCCGTCATATGGAGAGGTCCTCTCAAACACAAGGCGATTGAACAGCTCACAAGAGATGTAGAATGGGGTGACCTCGACTACCTGATCTGTGACCTTCCACCGGGAACAGGGGACGAAGCGCTTTCCACCTTTCAAATAATAAAACCTGACGCTGTGATAGTCGTTTCCACTCCTCAAAAAGTGGCTGGAGACGATGTGAGAAGAGCGATAAACTTTGTCAAAAGATTGAGTGGAAAGATACTCGGACTGGTGGAAAACATGTCCTATCTGGTCTGCCCAAACTGTGGTGAGAAGATATACGTTTTTGGAAAGGGAGAGACAGAAAAACTGGCAGAAGAATTTGGTATCCCTCTTCTTGCCAGGATACCCATGGATCCAGAGGTGGTTTCCCTCTCAGACGAAGGAAGGCCTGCGGTGGTTTATAAGAGAGGAACCACAATAGAAGAAGAATTCAAGAAGATCGTCGAGAAAGTACTTTCTCTGTGACCACAGAGTTCTTTCCAAGAGTTTTTGCCAGGTAGAGGGCCTCATCGGCCCTTTTTATTGTTTCAAAGGGGTCCTCGCCGTTTTTGTATTCTGCCACTCCAAAACTCAGAGTGATGTGATAGGTGTTCTCTGGATCTTCCATAACGGCCTTTCTCAGCTTCTCTGCTACAATCTTTGCCTCTTCCAGGGAAGTTCCCGGGAGAGCTATAATGAACTCTTCCCCTCCGTATCTTCCCACAAGATCGCTCTTTCTCAAAACGGACTTCATCTTTCTTCCCAGCCAGCCGAGAGTTTTGTCACCCGCAACGTGTCCAAATTGATCGTTTATCTTTTTGAAGTCATCGGCATCGCACATAATGATGGAAAGGGGAGATTTATACCTCGAAGATTTGTACGCCTCTTCCTCAAGACGTTCCATGAAGTACCACCTGGACAGAACTCCCGTGAGAGGATCCTTCATACTTCTGTCTCTGTAGAGACGTTCTCTGAGAATGGTGGTGAGAATGTTTCCAAATTGTTCGAGCGTTTCCACCAGCTCCCAGGCTGTCTTTTCGTCACATTCAAGGTTGGTCTCGACACCAACGATCATGTCGTGCTTCATATCGAGATGGAAGGACATGACCGTTCTGAAGGGTGAAATTTCGAGGAAGTCCTTCTCCATAGGTGGAGTGATTGGAGATGTTGAATATTCTTCCATCACCTTTTTCGTTGTTCTCTCAATTATTCGAATTGAAAAAACTTCGTATGGAATTACTTCTGAAAGCCTTGCCGAAGCAAACTCCATCATATCAGAAAATTCCTTTTCTGTTTCTATGAAACCCAGCAATAGATAAAACGGTGCTTTTTTCTCTTCAATTTGAGTTTTTTCTTCCACTTCCAGCTTGACCGAAACTTCTCTCAAGCCTATCAGGTTGTAAACAAAAATCGCCCTTCTGAGATAACGCTTGGCTTTGAAGTTTTCTCCAAGGGCACTGTAGAATTTGTAAAAGGTTTCATAAACCAGAGCGAGTGTGAGATTTGAAGAGTTTTCGACGTTTTCCCTTTCAAGTTCGAGCAGAAAATCTTCGAAGCCTTCTGGATCCAATTTTGCTAACCTTTCTGTAAAAACGTAAGCGATTTCTTCGTTGAAGAATTTCTGAGGAGTTTCAAGCCTTTCTTTCCAGATTTTCAAGAGCTCTGAATCGTCTTTTGCAAGAACCAGCCTCTTGAGAAAATCGAATCCGAATCTATCGAACTCGGGTTCATCCTTTTCCAGAAGACTTTTAGCGGATTCAACGTCTCCAGAAAACAGATAGTTAATGACCAGTCCTCTGAGTGCTCTTCTTTCTATTCCGTGTCTTTCTTCCAGTTCGAGTTCTGTTCTGAAGACTTCTTCTGCTTTTTGGAAATCTTTCTTGTGGATGTAGTAGAGCCCTTCGAGAAAGTAGGTGTAAGAAAGGATGGGCATGTCTTCAAAGAGCCTTGCCTGTTTTCTCAGTCTTTCAAGCTGGACGAGGAAGTTCGTTATTTTTCCCTCGTAGAGCAAGCTCCATGTCAAATTGCTTTCGTCCACGATGGAAAGTGATGGGTCTATTTTTCTTGAAAGCTCTAAAGAGTGATGGAAGTAGTAGTTGCTCATCGCTCTCGTTCTTGAAAGAACTCCCAAAGCTCTGTAACCCATCACTTGAAGGTCGAGGAAACCTTCCGAGGTGGCAATGTTCATCATCTCTTTCAGTGCTTCCCGATCTTCAGTTGAAGAAAAGAGATCGTAGAGAAGATGAGCCTTCAGATAAAGCCTTTCTCTTGTGGAGAAGTTTTTCTCTTTGAGCTCTCTTTTGATGGTGTTGAGAATTTCCTGAGGGGCTTTCTTTCCCGCTCTTATGTGAAAACGGGAAAGAACGACGAGATTGTATAGATCATAATAAGACAGCGAGCCTTTTTGCAAGATTGAGTTGATATCTGCTTCTCCGAGAGTTTTGAACCTTCGAAAGTGGAAGTTCTCCTTTTCTGTACCCAGAGGATCTATCCTGAAAACGAGCTTCATCTTCAAGCTTTCTATGGAATAATAGGGCTTTTCGAAAAACTCTTCCAGTCTTCTCAGGTATTCAATGAGCGATCTGGTCTTTTCATAATCCCAGAAGTGCTTTCTCACGTATCTCAGCACGTAGAAAAACTTTAATTTTGGGTCTTCCAGAGATAGAGCGTGTTTTATTGCGAGGTCGTCCGGGAGATTTTCGAACAGTTTTTCGTGGAGATTTTTCTTTTTGTTCTCTGAAAGCTTGTTGTAGTAGTATTTCCAGAATTCTCTAAGTGCGAATCTGTAGAGTCCTTCTTCTGTCGTTATCACACCAGAATCATATGCGGACATCAAAGTGTCATGGTAGTCTTTTCCGGTTATCTTTTCAAGAACCCTCAATTCGCTTCCGGTGAACTTCTGTCCCAGAACGCTCAGTTCTCTGATTTCTGCGGAATCCAGCTCTCGAAGAAGAGGTTTTAAGATTCCAACGATGTTTTCTCTGAGATTGGATTTGTTGAAGAATTTCAACAATTCTACCATGTATCCCGGTAATCCCTTGCTGAGACTGTGAATCAACTTAACTTGATCCTCGCTGATTTTTCCAATCGCTCTCTCAAGAAAGATACGAGTTTCCTCAACTGTGAAAGGAGAGAGCCTGTACACCTTGTGGAAGAATTGAAAAGCCTTTGTAGAAGTTGTTAGAACGATTATTTTGGTGATAGTGGAGAGTCCGGAAAACTCCTCGAGAAACGATAACAAGTCTGAACCTTCAAACAAGTCGTCGATCAAGATCACCTTTTTTTGACCGTCGTCGAGTTTGGTGAGAAGATCGAGTTCGTCTGAAGCATCGTACCATACACGGAGATCTTCAAGAGATGAGATCTGGTGAATCATATATCCTCTTTCTCTCAATTCATCGACCAGAACAGACGCGAGTTTCGTTTTTCCCACCCTCTGTTCACCTGTGATCAGAATGAAGAGAGGAAATTTTTGGGAAGTTTCTATGTCTCTTTTTATCAGTTCTTCTTCTTTCCTGTGAATGTAGGGAATTCTGATCTCTCTGGAGTCGAACGAGGGCTCTCTGGTCTCCAGATGAGGTTCTATTCCGTGGATTTTCAAAAAACGCCTGCACACTTCTTCGGTTGCCCGGGAAGATCTCTCTGGAGAAAAAACAACGCCCTTCACATCGTCCGGAATGTTCGAGATGAGTGCAGGGATCAAAAAAACTCCGTCGTTCACCAGTATGTCGTCCATCCCGAGCGCGGGAATAGTGACGCCCACTTTCGAGAGAAAGAGAAACAGCTTGAGAAGCTGCTTTGCGACCTGATCGCTCAGATTTTCGAGAGGTGCGAGGTTGTGGTAGTAGGGATAGAACAGCAGGAACTTCCCATCAGAGATTTTCAACCTTTCAGGCAGAAGAACGTTTGGCAGCCTGAGCCGTTTCAATTTCGCGTATTCGTTGAAGAAGAAAGATCTATCCACGGAGGCTTTTACGATTTTCAAAACTTGATCTTCACCGTCATCTTCTATGAGAAATTCATCCCCCCAGTACGTCTCTCTCAGAAATTTTTTCACTCTCATTTTCCACACCTTCTCTGAACTTCTTCAAGAGATGATTTATAACCCTGGGAATCACTTCTCCTATTTTCTCCCCCTCAAAAGATACACCTGCTGCTCTTGGATGACCTCCTCCTCCAAGCTCAAAGGCAACTTCGTTGACGTTGAACCAGTCTTTTGATCTCATGCTGACATGTATTTTACCGCGTGGAAACTCCATGAAGAGCACAGCCACTTCCACGCCTCTTATGGAACGAAGCTCACCGACGAATCCCGCACTGTCTTCATCGGTGCAGTTGTGTCTGAGATAGGTGTCGTAATCGATGTAGGAATATGCGATCTTTCCATTTTCAAGCAGCTGGAGTCTTTCAAGGACTTCAGCAAACAGTTTGAACTGTTCGAATCTCTTGTTCTCCAGGATCTCTTTGGCAACGAAATGTGCATCTGCTCCCATCTTCACCAGTTTGTAAGCGTCTTCGAACACTCTGACATCTGCGTTGGAGTGCCTGAAGAACCCTGTGTCGGTTGCGATCCCAAGGTAGTTCAAAGTGGCAAGGTTCGAATCGTACTCTACACCAAGCGCCATGTTGATTCTGAATATCATCTGAGCGGTGGCTGCGAAGGACGGATCCACCCAGTTCCAGTTCCCGAAATTCGTGTTCGTTGAGTGGTGATCGATCACAACAGAAGGAACCTTATCCAGGAGATTCTGAAACTTTCCGATTCTGTCGGAAGAGGAAGCATCGACCACCACAAGAAGCTCTGGATCAAAATTCAGATTCTCTTCTATTTTATCTATGTGAGGGAATTTCTCGAATACGTAAGGAATTTTGTAATCTACAGCAGCCTTCACTTCTTTTCCTAATTTTTCCAGTCCGAGTGTGAGGCTCAGAACGGAACTCACACAATCACCATCGGGCATTATGTGTCCTACAACGAGTATTTTATCGTGTCGGGAAAGCACTTTGACGATCTCGTCCACTTAGAACACCTCCACTGTAGTGGTGAGAGCTTTTTCTATTTTACCCTGTGCCATTTTCGTTGTTCTCACCACTTCTTCGTGTGACAGTCTTCCGTGGGTGATACCGGCTGCCATGTTCGTCACACAGGAGAATACAACCACCTTGAGCCCGCAATGTTTTGCAGCGATCACTTCCGGAACGGTTGACATTCCAACAAGATCGGCTCCGAGCTTTTCAAAGGCGCGTATTTCAGCTGGCGTCTCGTAACTTGGTCCAAGAACACCGATGTAAACCCCCTCCTTCAGTCTGAGTCTTTCCTGGATTTTCCTCGCCCATTCAGGATCAGCAACCGAGGACATATCAGGAAACCTCGGACCTATCCTTTCGTCGTTTGACCCTCTGAGAGGATTTCTGAACATGAAGTTTATTATGTCTCTCACCAGAATGATTTCTCCAGGTTTGAACTCCGGGTTTATCGCACCGGCAGCGTTTGTTACGACGACACCTCTCACTCCCACGTATTTTGCCACATACACGGGAAAAGCCACCGTTGCTGGATCGTGACCCTCATAAAGGTGAAACCTTCCTGCCATGATCATAACAGGCCTGTCGCTTATTCTTCCAAAAACAAGTTTCCCGCTGTGGCCTTCCACAGTAGGTTGTGGGAAGTGAGGAATATCTTTATAATCTATAGTAACAGGGTCTTCCACTTTTTCTATGAAAGACCCAAAACCGGATCCCAGGATGATCAAAATGTCCGGTGAAAGGTTCGTTCTTTCACTTATAAACGTCCTTGCTTCTTCGATCTTTTTCATCATAACTTGTGATCACCTCCACGTAACTATTCTACTATAAAGCGAGGTGTTGATGGTGTATCCCAGGCTTCTGATAAATCTAAAAGAGATAGAAGAAAACGCAAAAAAAGTAGTCGAAATGGCCTCCAGAAGAGGTATAGAAATAGTCGGTGTTACCAAGGTAACCCTTGGTGATCCCCGTTTTGCGGAAACGCTCAGAAAAGCGGGTATCAGAATACTGGGTGAGTCCAGGATAAAGAACGTTCTCAGAATGAAAAAAGCAGGAATAGAAGGACCGTTCATGCTCCTGAGACTTCCCATGATGAGTGAACTTGTTGAAGATGTGAGGCACTTCGATTACATCATGGTCTCCGATCCTGATGTGGCAAAGAAAGTGGATGAGCTCTCCAGAGAGATAAAGAGAAACGTGAAGATCATATATATGATAGATGTGGGAGATCTCAGAGAAGGTGTTTGGTTTGAGAAGGCCGTTGAAGAAATTGCTCAATGCAAAGGAGCCAACGTTGTGGGAATAGGCACCAATTTTGGATGCTACGGTGGTATCATACCAACGAGAGAAAAGTTCGAAATCCTGCTCGATATAAAGGAAAAGCTGGAAAAAAATTACGGGTTCAACATAGAGATAGTCTCCGGTGGAAACACTCCGGCGCTCTACGCGCTGGAGAATGACGAAATTCCTGAGGGAATAAACCAGCTCAGGATAGGAGAGGCCATTGTTCTGGGAAGGGACATAACGAACAATCGAGTCATAGACTGGCTTTCTCAGGACACCTTTCTGATCGAGGCTGAAGTGATAGAGGTGAAGGAGAAACAATCCGTTCCTCTTGGAAAGAAGGGACTCGATGTCTTTGGAAGGAAGATTGAGTTCGTGGACAGGGGCATAAGGAAGAGAGCGATCTGCGCTCTTGGAGAGCAAGATATAGACAGCAGAGGTCTCATTCCCGTGGACAAAGGAGTTGAGGTACTGCACGCTTCGAGCGATCATATCGTCCTCGATGTTACGGATTTTGGAGATGTGAAAGTCGGTGACGTGTTCAGGTTCAGAATGACTTACTCCTGTCTTTTGAAGGCTATGACTTCTCCATTCGTGGAGAAGGTGTATGAACCCTCAATTTGAGGGGAAAGTCTTAATACGAGGAGGAAGCGGTTTTGAACGAAAAAAAACTCGTTGAAGCCCTCAAAAGGAAAGAAGACTGGGCATACGAGATTCTATACAGAGAATTCGCTCCAAAAATAGGAAGTATAGCAAAGAGCTTTTTGAACACCGACGATGTGGATGATGTTGTTCAGGATGTTTTTTTGAGGATTTTCAAAGGGATAAAGAAATTCAGAGGCGATTCAAAACTCTCCACGTGGATCTACAGGATAGCCGTGAATGTCTGTAAGGACTATCTTCAGAAGTACAAGAAGAGAAACGAGTTTTTGACGGATTTCCAGGAGAAAGACAACGAAGAGGAAATCTACATCCAGCCGGAAGCGAAAGAGGATGTGTTCGATGAAGTGCTTCGATCGATCACTGCTGAGAGGGTTCAAAAGGCTCTGGAAAAGCTTTCACCGGAGGACAGGTTGCTCATAAAACTGAGAGATATAGACGGGTTGAGCTATGAAGAAATAGCGTCCGTTTTGCAAAAACCTGTTGGAACTGTGAAAAGCCGTCTTCACTACGCAAGAAAGAGGCTGGGAAACTTGCTGAAAGAGGGTGGAACTGTTGAAAGATGACAGATTGAACAGGATTCTTGACGGTGAAGAACCCATAGAGGGGCTTCCTGAGGAACTCCTCAGAGATTACCGAATCTACAGAGAAGCTATCACTCTCTTCAGAATACGATGCGAGTACGTTCCAAGTGAACGTCTGATGAGGAAGATCATGAAAAAAAGGCGGAAGAAACTTGTTCTTTCAACAGTTTTCGCTGGGATCGCAGTTTCCCTGCTGCTTCTTTCTGTAGTCCTCGACATTTTCCCGGTTTCTCCGTCTCGAAAAGTTGTTCAAAAACAAAATCCTGTTGTTAAAGAGTTAATAGATTACATAAAAACAGTGGAAGTAGTGAGCGATGGATGGTGATAGTGTGAAAAAATACGTTCTGGTAGTTTTGTTTTTCCTCGCAGCCACGATTTTTGCACTACCTGAAATCGTGGAAAAATGGATGTACGCAAACTATTACGCGAAGAGGATAATGGTTGAAATTGGTTTGAAAAGCCGTTTCAGATACGAAGAGGTGTACAAGTGGGGAGCAGACAAGATGGTTCTGGTACACGAACCCGTCAGTGTGAACTGGGTGAGACTGGGTCAGAGCTGTTACATGGGATCCGGTACCACCTTGAAGAGATCTCCCATGCTCATTCTCGATCTTGAGGATCTTGCCTTCAAAGAGATTCTGCAGGGAAGAGATCTGAAAATTGAAGAAACAAACGAAGGGTACGAGATATACATTCATGACACGGGAGAATACCGCGTGCTTCTCTCATCCGATGGGTTTCCAAAAGAGATCGAAAGAAACTACATGGACACGAAGAGCAAGCTGATTTACGAAGAAGTGAAACCACTTTCTGCCGATAAGAATGAAATTTTGAAAGACTACACTCTTGTGGACTCTGGAGTGGAATTTCCAAAAGAACTGGTTGACATCCTGAGTAACTTTCGTTTCCTCATAATCAGAGAAGGAACATCGGGGCTCGAGATAGAAGGTATCTACAAAAACGGTCAGAAGGTAGAGATATTCATAGGAAACGACCTTCCAAAGGGTGGTTTGCAAATCAGCATCAACGGGCTCAAGATAGCCATCGTTGCCGATGAAAAAACTCTTGAGGAGATAAAGGTGATTCTTGGACAATGAGAGCGCTCATAGTGGACGGTTACATAGACGAACCTGCCGCTTTCGGTGTCCCACCTTATGTGAGTCCGTACATCAGGTACCTCGCAGGTGCACTTGTGGTTCATGATGTAGAAGTCGATTATGTCACCATAGACAGGATGAGAAAGGAATCACTCTGGGAAATTGCGAACGAATACGACTTTCTTTTTGTTTTTGGTGGAATCACCGTGCCAGGTCGATACAAGGGCGGAACACCTCTCACCCTTTCAGAGCTTCAGAGGATTCTCAGCATCACAAGAAGGCCCACCAAAATAGTGGGAGGCCCAATAGTTGGGGGATATTCACTCAGAGGGGGATCTGTGGCAAGACGATTTGACATACAGGCGGATTATCTGGTGAGTGGAGATATGGAGGCTTTTGTAGTCTCCTATTTTCGAGGTGTACCCGATCCAGAGGCAAAAAGCGATTATGAGCTGATCGATGCGGTGGCACCTTATGGGGCCGTTGTCCTTGAGAAACATCCGAACTTTCCGCATGTCATATGCGAAATAGAAGTCTCGAGGGGTTGTGAAAGAAGAACGTTCTGTTCTTTTTGTACAGAGCCGCTTCTCCACGGAAGGTTGAAATCTCGAGATGTACAGGCCATACTGAAAGAGATAGAGTCCCTCTACAGAGCTGGATGCAGAGCATTTCGCTTCGGAAGGGCTGCAAATATCTTGGCGTTTGGATCTGACAGAAACGGAGGGAAGCCTTCCCCAGAGATCTTGGAAGAGCTGTACTCGGGTACCAGAGAAGTAGCTCCTCATCTGGAAGTTCTCCACACAGACAACGCCAACCCATCCTACCTTGTTACATACGAAAAGGAATGTAGAAAGATAGTTGAAACCATTGTCAGATACAACACACCAGGTGATGTGTTCTCCTTTGGAGTGGAGTCCTTCGACGAAAATGTTCTGAAGAAGAACAACGTTCAGGGTTCGCCGGAAGAGTTTTTGAAAGCCATCGCTGTTGTGAATGAGATAGGTGGAGTGCGGGTAGATGGAATACCAAAACTCCTTCCCGGTGTGAATCTGATCTTCGGTCTTCCGGGGGAAACGGAAGAAACCCTCAAAAAGAATTATTCATATCTGAAGCGCATTCTCGATGAAGGTTATCTTCTGAGAAGGATAAACATCAGAAAACTTCTCGCCTATCCGGGAACTCCGGTATACGAGTATCTGAAGAATAAAAAGCACAGAATCAAAAGCCATCTTCATGAACAATGGAAAAGAAAAATAAGAGAAGAGATAGATCGTGAAATGCTGAAGAGAGTCTTCCCTGCCGGCACTGTTCTAAAAAAGGTGATAGTTGAGTACAGAGAAGGAAAAACCTCTTTTGGAAGACAGCTGGGGAGTTATCCAATACTCGTCGGCATTCCGGGAAATCACAGCGGTGTGCTGGACGTGGTTGTAGTTTCCCATGGCGAACGATCGGTGACTGCCCTGCCTTACCCTTCCTTCATAAACTCCATGTCACTGGAAGAACTCACAGCGATCCCAGGGATTGGAAGTGCCCTCGCCAGAAAGATCATCTTGAATCGTCCCTTCAGAAGCTGGGAAGATCTCAAGAAAGTAGTTCCCGCCGAGACAGTGAACTTTCTCAGAAAGCTTGGCATTTCTTTACAGCAGGTGTAAAATATACTCGGGTGAGGGATATGAAGACCGTTAGACAGGAAAGATTGAAGTCTATCGTAAGGATTCTCGAGAGATCAAAAGAACCCGTCAGTGGAGCTCAGCTGGCAGAAGAACTCAGTGTGAGTCGGCAGGTAATTGTCCAGGATATCGCCTACTTGAGAAGTCTTGGTTACAACATCGTGGCCACGCCAAGGGGATACGTGCTTGCGGGTGGAAAATCCGGAGTCTCGAGGCTTGTAGCTGTGAAGCACGCGCCAGAAGAGATAAAAGAAGAATTACTCTGTGTGGTGAGAAACGGTGGAAGAATAGTCGATGTGATTGTGGAACATCCGGTTTACGGTGAAATAAGAGGTATCATCGATGTTTCCTCCGAGGAAGAGGTCTTGAAATTTGTAAACTTGATGGAGATGGCAAAGACAGAACCTCTCTTAACTCTCTCTGGAGGAGTTCATCTTCACACCATAGAGGCACCGGATGAAGAAACAATGGAAAGAATCATGAGAGAGCTGAAGAAAAAAGGTTTCCTGATAGAGGAGGGATAAAAGATGAGAATAGACGAAATAGTTGAAAAATACGTGGACAGAAAAACTCAGAGAAGGTTTCTCATCCTCACTTCTATCGCCTGGATGTTCGACGCTGCCGGTGTTATGCTTCTTTCTTTTGTGCTTCCTTACGTGATAAAGGAATGGAATCTCACCTCTACTCAGGGAGCTACCATAGCGAGTGCTACCTTCCTTGGAATGCTTTTTGGAGCGCTTTCTGTGGGGTTCGTGGCTGACCTTCTTGGAAGGAAAGTTTCCAATCTGTTCTTTTTCATCGTAACGATCACCTTCACTTTTCTGTCCGGCTTTTCCTCATCGTTCGAAACTCTTTTAGTTCTGAGAGGCCTTTCGGGTTTTGGGTATGGAGGCTTGATGCCTTCGTTCAACGCGTATCTTGCAGAATTCACGAGTATCAGACTCAGGGGAAGGTATCTTGTGCTTCTGGAGTCGAGCTGGGCGGTTGGGAGTATACTGATAGGACTCTTCGCAGTGAATGTTCTCCCGAACTGGAGATGGGTCTTCTGGATCTTCTCCATCGGGTACCTTTTTGTTCCGGTGTTTCTTAGGATGCCCGAAACTCCAAAGTACGCGTTTTTGAAGGGTGGAAAAGAAGCGCTGGAAAGGTCTCTGGGTAAAAGAGTGGAGGAAGAGGTGGAGCTTCCAAAAAAAGAGAAAGTTCCCATCCTGGCTCTTTTGAAGAGGGAACATTTGAAAGACACAGTTGTGATCTGGATAGCGTGGTTCGTTGTGAGCTTCGTGTATTACGCTCTGTTCACCTGGGCTCCCAGGATCTTCTCCTCGCTGGGTGTGAGTGTTGTCAAATCTTCCTGGTTCACATTCTACATGATGGTGGCACAGCTTCCCGGGTACCTTTCGGCAGCCTACTTCATAGAAAAATGGGGAAGAAAGGCTTCTCTTGGTGTTTACTTCATAGGAACAGGACTTGTCGCTCTGCTGTGGGCCAACGTGAGAGGAGATGCTTCGCTTCTTGCAGCTGCTTTGGTCCTTTCTTTCTTCTGTCTTGGAGTGTGGGGACTGGTCTATGCCTACACACCGGAGCTGTATCCCACGCCGCTCAGGGGGACTGGAAACGGAGCAGCGGGAGTATGGGCAAGGATAGCGGGTATAATAGCTCCTTACTACACAGGCTTCATGATGGAGAAAGGAAAAAGCATCGCGGAAACCCTCGCATGGATCTCCGCGATGGCAATGTTTGCCGGTGTGATCGTTCTGATGTTTGGAAGAGAAACAAAGGGGAAATACGTGGATTAATCTGGAACAACGGTGCTTCCCACGTCTTCTCCCTTCAGCGCTTTCAGAAGAGTTCCTGGTTCGAAGAAATTGATCACTTTCACTGTGATCCCAAGCTTCTTACACAGTGCGAAGGCTTCGGCGTCCATGACCTTGAGCCCCATTTTCATCGCTTCTGAGAACGTGAGATGAGGGATCTTCTTAGCATCGGGAAATTTCTTTGGGTCTTTATCGTACACACCATCCACTTTTGTGGCTTTCACCACCAGTTTTGCTTTCATCTCCTGGGCTCTCAGAACGGCTGCCGTGTCCGTTGTGAAAAATGGATTGCTCGTACCTCCAGCGAAGATCAGAATGCTGTTTTCTCTTAGGGCAGATTCTATAGAATCGTAGTTCACCCTTTCCACATCCGGAAGATTCACTATCTGTGAATAAATTCGAGCTTTCAATCCGGATCTTTCGAAGATGTCTTTCAAATATATGGAATTCATCACCGTCCCGAGAAGACCGATCTGATCGGCCCTTGCCATGGTGAGATTCTTCAGCTCGACACCCCTGAAAAGATTTCCCGCTCCTACAACGATGCCTATTTTGAAACCTTCCTCGATGGCGCTTTTAATCTCTTTGACTATGTAGTCCACTCTTTCTGGATCGAAGCCTCTGCCTCCTTCTCCCGAGAGTGCTTCCCCACTCAGCTTCACCAGTACTCTCATGATCCATACCTCCAAAAAAAGGGTGAGCATTTCGCTCACCCTCTTTTATATGTATTGTTGGTCAATTTTCGTAACCTTCTCCTATTTCGTATCTTGTGAACCTCGAAACCCTGATATTCTCCCCTGTTTTCGCTATGAGTTCGTTTATGAGATCTTTTACCTTTTTTGTATCGTCGAATATGT
This sequence comes from Thermotoga sp. Mc24, assembly GCF_000784835.1. Taxonomy (NCBI): domain Bacteria; kingdom Thermotogati; phylum Thermotogota; class Thermotogae; order Thermotogales; family Thermotogaceae; genus Thermotoga; species Thermotoga sp. Mc24. Next base: position 73,070 of record NZ_JSFH01000008.1, read on the forward strand.
AGGTCTGTTCGTAGAGACACACCTGTTCAAAGAATTTCTCGAGCTTTCCTTCTACGATCTTTTCCACGATGTTTTCAGGTTTATCTTTTATCTGAGCTCTGTAGATTTCTTTCTCTTTTTCTATGACTTCCGCCGGGACGTCCTCTCTTCTGACGTACAGAGGCTTCATTGCGGCAACCTGTTTTGCGAGATTGTAAGCGAGTTCCTTGAACTCATCGGTTCTGGCCACGAAGTCCGTTTCACAGTTCATTTCGAGCAGGACACCTATTCTTCCGTTGAAGTGAACGTACGCAACAATGATTCCTTCTTTGGTGATTCTTCCAGCTTTCTTTTCAGCTGTCGCGGCACCCTTTTTTCTAAGAATTTCCACCGCTTTTTCCATATCACCGTTGGATTCCTCAAGGGCTTTTTTACAGTCCAGAATACCTGCACCTGTCATTTCTCTGAGCTTCTTGATTAGGTCCATGGATATTTCCATTTCACTTTCCTCCTTTCTTAGTCTTCGCCCTGATCTCGTAAGAATTTGGATCGTGCCAGCCATAATCCAGGTTTAGTTTTACTTTGAATTCCTTTTGAAGCTTTTCTAAATCTTCCTTTTTGAAGTATCCTGACATGTTTGGGTGAACTTTCAATGTTACTTCCTCAAAATTCTTCAATTTTTTCAAATCTTCTCTGATCCTCTTGAGCAGGATCTTTTGAGAAAGCACCTTCCCTGTTCCCGAACACACAGGACACCGGGTGAAAAGAAGTGTATCCAGAGGTCTTGTCGTTCTTTTTCTTGTTATTTCCAGAAGCCCAAGGTTCGTGAATCCAAAGATTTCAATTCTTGTTCCGTCTCTTTTTGCAACCTCTTTGAATCGTGAGAGAAGCTTTTCGTAACTCTTCGGATCTTTCTGCTTTATGAAATCTATCACCACGATTCCTCCAATGTTTCTGAGTATCAACTGACGAACGATTTCTTCGATGGCTTCCATGTTCGTTTTCAAAGCGAGTTCCTCCTGGTTTTCGGCGTCTGTGTAGCTTTCCGAGTTTACATCTATGACGGTGAGCGCTTCTGTTCGATCTATGACGATGTTTCCGCCACTTTTCAGTGGAACAGTGCGAGAAAGAAGTTTTTTCAAGCGTTCGTAAACAGAAAACTTTTCAAACAGGTCGCCTTCTACGTACTCGAGTTCCGGTTTTTTCGGAAGATTTTGAAGATATTTCTGTAAGGTCTCAAGAAACGATCTGTCGTTGTAAATCAATCTGTCTATCTTCGAATTCACCTTTTCTTTGATGATCTGTTCTACAGGATCTTCTTCGTGTAGCAATTTCGGTTTTCTCGACCTTCTGAACTTTTGAAGTACCTGGTTCCATTTTTCCAATGCCCTTTCGAAATTCTTTATGATCTCCTCTTCGTCCACACCTTCCGCTGCTGTCCTCATTATTACACCGACACCGTATTTCTTCCTCAGAGAAAAAGCTGTAGTTCTCAATCTGCGTCTTTCTGAAGCATCTTCTATCTTTCTTGAGACACCTATCACCTTTTTAAAAGGAAATATGACAACGAATCTGTCGGCTATCCCTATCTGGGTTGTTACCTGAGGTCCTTTTTTCCCCGAGGCATCCTTTTTCACCTGTACGAGTATTTTCTGACCTTCTTTCACTTCTTGCCCTTTCAGAACAACTTCTTTGTAGACCTCGTTTATCTCATTGAGTTTCAAAAAGGCGTTCCTGCCCTTTCCAATCTTCACAAAAGCTGCTTCGAGTCCTGGTACGATTTTTTCGATCCTTCCAAGGTAAATTTTCCCTGCGATCGTTTCTATCTCATCGAAAAAGATCTCTTCGAGTTCTCCATCGTTCATTACAGCGTAGGACAGACTGTCTGATTGAACATTCAGAAGAAATTCTCTTATATCCTTGACACCTCCGATTTACTCTGCCATCTCAATGAGGTGGATCTCTCCATTTTCGTCCTTATAGAGAAGATTTATTTCACCAGTATTGACGTTTCTGAAAACGAGGAATCGGTGGTTCAACTCATCCATCTGCATGACTGCTTCATCGAGATCGAGGTTGAGAAGAGAAACTCTTTTTATCGAAGAAATCTTATCGGATGGAGAAAATTCACCGTGTTCTTCAAGAGGTGTTTCAGTGGGTATAGACTTTCTATGGGAGTGGTTCTTCAGCCTTTCTTTCAGTTTTTTCACCTGTTTTTCCAGAGCATCCGAGGCGAAGTCTATCGCGGTGTAAATGTCCGGATGCCTTTCTTCCACATTGATGATGTTCCCTTTCAGATTCATATTGAACTTAACCACGTATTGATTCTTTCCATCTTTTTCTATTCTCACGTCAAAGGAGACGAGTTCATCATCGTAGATCACTCTGTCAACTTTATCGAGCCTTTTTTCCAGATAGTTCTTGATGGCTTCGGAAATCTCTACACCCTTTCCCGTTATCCTGTACTCCATAAAAGCACCTCCCTTACAGTATGAATACACCTGCTCCGAACATCTTGGGACCAGAATGAACAGCGAGGGTGGGAGGCAACCTCACGATGTCCACCCTTTCGATGTGTTCGTCTTTCAGTTTTTCTTCTATTTCAAGAATGATCTCTTTCATTTCTTCTCCAGCATAGGCAAGCCCCAGCATTTTTCTTCCGTCCGTTTTCAGATCCTGAACGATTTTCTCTACAACATTCTTTAAGCCACGTTTTTTCGCCACCACTTTGAGTTCTCCATCTTCAATGCTCAGAATGGGGTGTATCTTTACGAGATTTCCGAGCATTCCTGTTATCGTCTTTACCCTTCCGCTCTTCATGAGATAATCGAATTCCAGCACTGAGAATCGGATCTTTATTCTTTCGTTTACCTCCTGAACGACTTTTTCAAGATCTTCTCTGCCGTCTTTCACTGCTTCCATGAGTTTTAAAAGAACGTACCCCGCTCCTATGGAAAGCTGCTTAGTATCAATCACTCTGAACGTCACCGACGGGAACTCTTCTTTTAGACGTTCAGTTACACTCTTCATCACATTATAAAAAGCGCTCAGCTTCGAAGATAGATGAACGCAGTATATACGGGTACAACCTTCAGAGATTATATCACGAAGCACCCTCTCCATTTCAAGCGGAGAAGGAACGGATGTTCTGAAGTTTTTTGCCTTTCCAAAGAGACTGTAAAAAATTTCTCTATCGATGTCTGCACCGTCTGTGTACTCTTTATCGTCGATGTAGACCTTTATACCGATCGTTTTTACAGGAAACGGAAGTTCCCAGTCACCAACTGTAACGGCGCTGTCTATTACGAAGACTGGAAGAATCTTCTCACCCTTTCCACTCTTTCCCTCGCTTCTATGAATCTATCAGGGGAGATGTCTTCTTCTCTTCCGGCTTCTTCCGTGATTATGATCACATCTTTTCCATCGCAGAGCAGAAAACCACCCGCAACTTTCAGGCGGTATTCATCATCACCCGATTTTATCTTTACATCGCACACAGAGAGCTGTGCTACTATGGGAGCCCTCCTGGGGAGAATTCCCATGGATCCTTCCAGCGTTCTGAAAGAAATGAAATCGCTTTCTCTGTCGTACACGATCCCATAGGGTGTAACGATTTTTACCTTCACATTTTTCAACTCCTCATTTCTTTCGCTCTTTCTTTAACTTCGTCGATATTCCCAGCCATGAGGAACGCTTGTTCAGGTATATCATCGAGTTTTCCGTCGAGAATCTCCTTGAATCCCCTAATTGTTTCTTCGATGGGTACATATCTTCCAGGACGCCCTGTGAACCTTTCTGCAACGTGGAACGGCTGGCTGAGGAACCTTTGAATTCTTCTGGCACGGTGAACCACGAGCTTGTCTTCTGGAGAGAGTTCCTCTACACCGAGTATGGCAATGATGTCCTGAAGGTCTTTGTATCTCTGAAGAACTTCCTGAACCCCTCTTGCCACTTCGTAGTGTTCTCTTCCAACGATCGCTGGATCCAGAATTTTCGAGGAGGAATCGAGAGGATCAACCGCTGGATAAAGTCCAAGTTCTGCTATTCTTCGAGATAGAACCACCGTGGCATCCAGGTGGGCGAAGGTGGTTGCCGGTGCCGGGTCGGTTATGTCGTCTGCAGGAACGTATATGGCCTGAACGGATGTGATGGAGCCTCTCCTCGTTGAAGTGATTCTCTCCTGAAGTTCTCCCATATCGGTTGCGAGTGTGGGCTGGTATCCCACAGCAGACGGCATCCTTCCAAGAAGTGCCGAGACTTCACTTCCAGCTTGGACAAACCTGAATATGTTGTCTATGAAGAGAAGAACGTCTCTTCCTTCTACGTCTCTGAAGTACTCGGCGATGGTGAGGGCAGTGAGAGCCACTCTGAACCTTGCTCCCGGGGGTTCGTTCATCTGACCGAAAACAAGCACGGTGTTTCCAAGAACTCCGCTTTCCTGCATTTCGAGCCAGAGTTCGTTACCTTCTCTTGTTCTCTCCCCGACACCTGCGAACACTGAAAATCCCTTGTGTTCTATTGCGATATTTCTGATGAGTTCCATAACGAGCACAGTCTTTCCAACACCCGCTCCTCCGAAGAAACCGATCTTTCCACCCTTTGGGAACGGAGCGAGAAGATCGATCACCTTTATACCGGTCTCGAGGATTTCTATCTCCGTGGCCTGTTCTACAAGCTCAGGGGCTGGCCTGTGAATGGGCCACCTTTCTTCGGTTTTTATTTCTCCCGCTTCGTCGACAGGTTCACCTATCACGTTCAGGATCCTTCCAAGGACTTCTTTCCCTACAGGTGCTGTTATAGGAGCTCCTGTATCCACCACTTCCAGACCTTTGGTTAAACCATCCGTTGAATCCATAGCGACCGTTCTAACAACTCCGTCGCCGATGAGCTGTTCCACCTCAAGCACTACCTTCTGTCCTGTTTGTGGATTTACAACCTCGAGGGCGTTGTATATATCCGGAAGTTCCTCTTCAGGAAATCTCACGTCCACAACAGGTCCCATAATACTCACAATGAATCCTTTTGAACCCTTTGCCATACCATATCACCTCATTTTTCTATTTCCTTCAGAGCTTCCGCTCCCGTAACGATTTCTATGAGCTCTTGGGTGATCGAAGCCTGACGTGCTTTGTTGTAGGCCAGCGTCAGCTCCCTGATCACTTCCTGGGCGTTGTCTGTAGCGTTCTTCATAGCGTTCTGTCTTGCGTAGTATTCTCCTATCTTCGTCTGGAACATGAGTTCCATGAGCGTGGCCGAAAGATAGTAATGAAAGATCAGCGGTGCAATCTGCTCCAGGTGCGGTTCGTATTCGAAGTCCTCTCTCTTCTTTTCCTCCTTTTTGATGGGAAGAAGTTCGTGCACTTCCGGCTTCTGTACAAGAACGTTTTTGAAGCGGCTGAAAATCACTCTGACCCTTGCGGGTTCTCCATCGAGGAAGCTGAGAATATCTTCCACGATCGTAGAACCGTTTCTGAAGTCGGGTATTTCGTAGAATCTGTCGTACATTTTCAACACTTTTCTGTCCTTGAAATGGTTTATGGCTTTGAGGCCCACGAGTATGAGTTGTGGATCCCTGGATTCGGAGATCACTCTTTCTGCCTCTCTCAAGATTTCACTGTTGAAGGAACCACACAGTCCCATATCGCTTGTTATCACCACGATCAGGTCTCTGTTCCCTTCTTCAAAAAAGATCGGATCGAGAGATTCTGCTGGAATAAGAGACCACAATCTTTTCACTTCATCGTAGAAGGGCTTGAATTTTTGATACTCTGCTTCTATTTTCCTCACCTTCGCGCGCGCCACCATCTCCATAGCGCGCGTGATCTTCATCAGTGATTGTGTTGCGTTTATCTTTCTTTTTATCTGTAACATTCGACCTCTACTCATTACACATCACACCCTGAAAGTGGTTTTGAATTCTTCAATGGCTTTCTTGAGTTTTTCTTCCGTTTCCGAAGTCAGTTCTTTTTTCGTCTTTATGTCGTCGAGGATATCCTGGTGCTTTTCGTGCATAAATCTGAGAAATTCCTTCTCGAATCTTCTGACTTCCTCCACTGGGAGATCATCGAGGTATCCCCTGACACCTACGAAGAGAACGACGACCTGCTCTTCAACGGGCATAGGACTGTACTGTTCCTGTTTCAGAAGTTCCATGAGCCTCTGTCCTCTTATGATCTGGGCTCTGGTAGCTGGATCCAGTTCTGTGGCAAACTGAGCGAACGTTTCGAGTTCTCTGTACTGTGCAAGATCAATTCTCAACATACCGGCGACCTGTTTCATTGCTTTGATCTGTGCAGATCCTCCAACCCTGGAAACAGACAGACCAACGTTGATAGCAGGTCTCTGACCGGCGTAGAACAATCCGGGCTCGAGGTATATCTGACCGTCAGTGATGGATATCACGTTCGTCGGAATGTAGGCGGATATATCGTTCGCCTGAGTTTCAACGATGGGTAGAGCCGTGAGGGATCCTCCACCGAGTTTGTCGTTCAGTCTGACGGCCCTCTCAAGGAGTCTGGAGTGTAGATAGAAGATGTCCCCAGGATAAGCCTCTCTTCCCGGGGGCCTTCTCATGAGAAGTGAGAGCTGTCTGTAGGCGACGGCGTGTTTCGAAAGATCGTCATAGACCACGAGGGCATCCCTTCCGGAATATGCGAAGTACTCTCCCATGGCACAGCCCGCGTACGGTGCTATGTACTGGAGAGATGCTGGATCGGAAGCGGAGGCCACAACCACCGTTGTGTACTCCATGGCTCCGTACTGTCTGAGTTTATCGATGATCCTTGCAATAGCGGACTTTTTCTGACCTATCGCCACGTAAATGCAGTACACACCCTGCCCTTTCTGGTTGATGATGGTGTCTATAGCGATGGCCGTTTTTCCCGTCTGCCTATCTCCTATGATCAGCTCTCTCTGGCCCCTTCCAATGGGGATCATGGAGTCGATCGCCTTTATCCCTGTCTGAAGAGGTGTATCGACGGGTTTCCTGTAGATGACACCGGGGGCTTTTATTTCTATCGGTCTGAAGTTCTTTGCGTTTATTGGGCCCTTTCCATCGAGCGGTTCTCCAAGAGGATTGACGACCCTACCGAGGAGCTCTTCTCCAACCGGCACTTCTATGATCCTTTTCAATCTTCTGACGGTGTGCCCTTCTTTTATATCTTTGTATTCACCGAGTATGATGATACCAACGTTGTCCTCTTCCAGGTTGAAGGCGACTCCTTTGACTCCAGTTTCGACGAATTCCACGAGCTCACTCACCATCACCTTGTTCAACCCGTACACACGGGCTATGCCGTCTCCAACCTGGATGACCTTACCTGTGTCCTCGAGATCGATCTTCTCCTCAAAACTTTTTATCTTCTCTTCGAGAACCTTCGTGATTTCACCAGGATTTATTCTCAACTCATCTCACCCCTTTTGAGGGCTTCTCGGGCGATTTTCTTCAACCTGCCCTGAACCGTCGTATCCAGTCTGAATCCTTCGAATTCAACGAGAGCACCCGCTATGAGAGATTCGTCGATGGAAATATCGAAAACAGGATCTCTGAGAACGTACTTTCTCACGAACTTTCTGAGGAGAGAAAGTTCTTCATCTTCTGGGCTGTGGGCTATCGATAGATTTGCCGGAACTTTCTGCTCCGACAGGATCTTCTCGTACTCAAACAGTTCCCTGATGTTTCTCAACAGCTTTTGCCTTTTTCTCTCAAACACGAGCGTTAAAAATCGTTCCTGAAACTCATCCATTTCCTGGCCGAAACTTTTCATTATCTCTTTTATGAGAGAAATCTTCTTTTCTGGTTTCAAGATGGGATCGTCAAACAGTTCCCTGCTTGATTCGTAAATCTGGCACACAAGATCCAGGAATCTCAGGTATTCCTCTTCTTTTTCTTTTTCTATTGCAACGTTTAAAAGTGCTCTGGCGTATCTTCCCGCCACCGCAGAGAACCTCATGACTTTTCTATCTCCTCTTTGAGGATTTTGACGAGGTACTCTCTTTTTGCTTTTTCATCCTGAAACACCTTCTGTAGGAGCTTGGTAGCGAGTATTACGGAAAGTTCTGCGGCTCTTTCCTGAATCTGTTCCAGAGCTTTCTTGTATTCAACTTCTATCTGTGCTTTTGCAGATTCCACGATGTTCTGCGCCTCTTTCTTTGCCTTCTCACGCGCTTCTTCAACGATCGCTTCGGCTTCTTTCCTGGCACTTTCTACGATTTCATCCGCTCTCTGCCTTGCTTCGGAGAGAAATCTCTCAGCATCGGATCTCATCTTCTCGGCTTCTTCTTTCAGTTGTTCGGCACTTTTGAGATCCTCTTCCACCTTTTTCCTTCTCTTCTCCGCCATCTCAATGAACGGCGTGTAGAGGAATTTGTTCAAAAAGTACACCATGAGCACAAAGAGCATCAGCATTGTTGCTGAGGTCCAGTTTATCTCCAGAAAGCCCAAAGTTCTCCCCTCCTCACACCACGAGGAGGATCATGAAGGCTATGAGAAGAGAGTATATACCTGTTGTTTCGGCAACGGCGTCAGCGAGGAGCATCCTCGTGGTGATGGTACCGACCATCTCGGGTTGTCTTGCCATGGCGTCCATCGCGTGGGCTCCTATGTTACCTTCTCCTATTCCGGGACCGATAGCTCCTATTCCCATACAGAGTCCTGCTCCGAGATATTTCCCAAGAAGCGCCAGTCCCTGAGCGAGATCTCCAAGATTTTCCATCTTTGACCCCTCCTTACGAAAGTTGTGAACTGATGTATGCAACCGCAAGCATACTGAACACGAACGCCTGAACCAGACCAACGAAGATACCGAAGAATCCCCAGAAGATTATGGGAGCGAAGAAGTACTTCGTCATGTAAGATAGGATGTAAACGAGTATTGCACCACCTCCTATGTTACCAAACAACCTCAGAGAATGGGAAATGGGTTTTGCCAGTTCACCGATGAGGTTTATTGGGAACATAACTGGATTTGGGTAGAACCAGGCTTTCAGCCATTCTTTGAATCCCTTGGACTTTATGGCAAAGATATGGCTGATGATGAGGACCATAACGGCGTAGGTGAGATCGGTGTTCAAATCTCCTGTTGGTGCCGGCCAAGTGTCGTTGAAGAGAACTATCTTCTGAACAGCTCCGGTTTCATCGGCGACCACGCTCATGCCTGGCACCGCTCCACCTATTATGTTCGAGACGGCGATGAAGAGGAACAGTGTTGTTGCTACTACAAAAGTGGGTTTCACAAATCTCTTATCCGGGATCGATTCGTCAACGATTTCGTAAAACATCTCGAGGATCGATTCAATAAAAGCCTGCTTTCTGTTTGGAATCATTTCGAACTTTCTCAATTTGTACGCGAGCACTATCAGAAAGATAGCTATAGCTGCCCCAATGATAATAGTCATGGGATTGATCCTGAAGCCGTTTATGTCCACGATCCATCTTTTGCCAAGGCCACCGAATATCTCTTCCATGGGTGTCCTTTTCAGTTGTTGGATATTCAGGATGGCGACAAGAACGTAGAGAGAAATGAAGACAGCAAGAAACACTTTTTCTTTTTTTGAGAACGTGATCTTCAATCCGTCCACCTCCACGCTATGAAAGAGACTATCTTCAAATTCATCAGACCGAAGAAAACCCCCAGGAGAGTTTCAAAAGATACAAGGCCACCCACAAGAAGAAGCGCCGCACTGAAGGTGTATCTTCCCAGGTATCCGAAGACCCAGCCTTTCGTGGTTCCCTTGGAAGCCATCTTTTCTATGTCGTTTTTCAAAGAGAAGAGATTCAATACGGCTCCAGCACTTCCAAGGAGTGGACCCCAGCTCTTTTCGAAACCGCTTATCAAGCCAAAAACGAGTGCTTCAACCATTCCCATTATCATTATCGTCACTGCCATCTTTTTTGTTAACCTTTTCACTTTTATCATACCTCTCAGTTTCTTTCAAAAGGATTTTGAAACCGTTATAGAATCCTGAAACAACTCCTAAAATTATAAAAACAAACAGTAAAATTCCGTTTTTGAAGGTCCATTTATCCAGATAGTACCCGATCAAGGCACCGACAGCGATGTTCGAAATGAGAGTCGTTATGAACATGACAACCATGTTGTACTTTCCAAAGTCCCTGAAAAGATTTCTCGAAATAGACATCACGCTCCGCTCTTCACCGAAAGGTGAAGATCGAAATCTTCTTCTGAAAATACAGAGATCGGAAGTTTCAAAACGGCGCCAAAACTCTTTATTTTGAGGTCCCTTCCACTCACCACGGTTGGCGGAGTGATATCCACATGTTTTCCAAGCTGCTCGAGTTTTACCGCCAGTTTCCCAGCTGTCATGTTTCCGAGTTCTCCTATCGCACTCAGGGCAAGTTCATCGAGTTGGTTGTACTCCATTCCACCCATCATAGCAGAAACCACTTTCAGTGCCGTCTCTGACGAGAAAGAATAGATGAGGCTACCTTCTATTCCGCCTGTTATTCCAATGACCGTCACCAACGAGTGGGGAATCTCTATGTGTGATACGACGCTGGGTTTTCCCGTTTTCGGTTCTATTCCCAGAACATCTCTGATGGTCTCATAAACCGATCTAATGAGGGAGTTCACGATTTTTGCATCCACGGACTATACCTCCTCACGACCATGTTTTGCCGATGGTTACATCCACTTCAAGCGGCACTGAAAGTTTCACCACGTTCATCATTCTGTCCTTCACCAGTTCGACGAGTGCGTCTTTTTCCTCGTCGGGTACTTCAAAAACCAGTTCATCGTGGACCTGTATGATCATTTTCGATTTCATTTTTCTTTTTTTCAGTTCTCTGTCTATTTCTATCATAGCCAATTTTATTATATCTGCTGCTGTGCCCTGTATGGGGGTGTTTATAGCAATTCGTTCTCCTTCGGACTGTATGTTTCTGTCCCTGGCCATGAGCTGTGGAATGTCCCTTTTTCTTCCGAACAGCGTTCTAACATAGCCTTTCTCTTTTGCTTCCGATACGACCTTCTGAATGTAGTCGCGCACCTTTGGATAGAGAACGAAGTAGTTGACAATCATCTTTTCTGCCTCTTTCACAGGTACTCCAAGCCTCACAGACAGACCATAAGGTGTTACACCGTATATGATAGAGAAGTTCACCATCTTACCAGCGCGGCGCATCTCTTCAGTTACCTCTTCGGGCTTCACGTTGAATATTCTGGAAGCCGTTAGAGTGTGGACGTCGATGCCTTCTTCGAACGCCCTCAAAAGATTCTCATCACCGCTGAGATGGGCGAGTATCCTCAGTTCTATCTGGGAGTAGTCGGCGCTGACGATCCACCAGTTTGGATCCTGAGGAACAATCGCTTTCCTGATTTCTTTGCCTTCTTCACTCTTCGTTGGGAGATTCTGAAGGTTGGGATCACTGCTGCTGAGTCTTCCGGTGGCAGTTCCCGTTTGATTGAAAGAAGCATGAATCCTTCCGGTTTTTGGGTTGACCATCTTTGGGAGGGCGTCTATGTAGGTTGATTTCAATTTCTGTATCTTTCTGTATTCGAGAATCAAAGGAATAATTTCATGTTCATTGGCAAGTTCCTCAAGAACTTCTATACGTGTTGAGTAATCTCCCGTTTTCGTCGTTTTACCACGTGGTTTTATACCGAGTTTTTCAAAGAGGATCCTTGAAACCTGCTTTGGTGAGTTTATGTTGAACGGTTCTCCGGCTATCCTGTATATTTCCTCTGCCAGTTCCTCGAGTTTCTTTCCGTACTCTTCTGAGAGTTTCTTCAGAAACTCTGTGTCCACATACACACCGTTCAGTTCCATCCGTGCAAGTACGTTCACAAGGGGCATTTCTATCTTGTAGAACACGTTCTCCAGATCCGTCTCGTGAAGTTTCAAACTCAGCATCTTGTAAAGCCTGTAGGTGATGTCCGCGTCTTCACAGGAGTAGTTCGCTGCTTTTTCCACAGGAACATCGACAAAACTGAAACCAAACAGCGGTGATGAGAAGGACATGAGTTCCTGGTAAGAGGTCATTTTGTATCCAAGAAACTTCAGTGCGAGATCGTCCAGATTGAACTTCTTTTCGTTCGGTTCAAGAAGATAAGCCGCTATCATCGTGTCAAAGTGTGGAGGGACAGGTTCAACACCCTTCACCATCAAAACTTTGTAATCGAATTTCAGATTTTGACCAACGATCTTTGCTCCAGGATCTTCCAGTATTTCTTTTAGCTTTTTCAAGACCTCTTTTTCATCCAGGTTCTGGGCGTTTCTGTGATGGAGTGGTATGTAGTACGCTTCCTTCGGTTTGAATGACAAGGAAATACCAGCAATGTCGCATTCGAAGGGATCGAGGGAAGACGTTTCAAGATCTATGGCAAACGAAGGGGTTTCTTTCAGCTTCTCTACGAGTTTTTCAAATTCCACCGGATCTTTCACTATTCTGTATCCAACAGGTTCGGACTCTTCGTACAGTTGGAGTTCCTTCATGATGGATGCGAATTCCAGTTCTTTCAAGAGTGACAGGAGTTTCTCTCTGTCGTGGCCCTGGTAGCGAAGTTCTTCCCAGTTTATTTCGATGGGAACGTTTGTTTCCAGAATCGCCAGCTTTTTGCTGAGAATGGCACTTTCTCTGTCCCGAAGCATGGTTTTTCTCGTCTTTTGAGGAAGTTCGTGAATATGATTCAGGATGTCTTCGAGGTCTCTGTATTTCTCGAGGAGCTGAACGGCCGTTTTTTCACCTATCCCGGTCACACCGGGGATGTTGTCTATTTCGTCTCCGGTTAGAGCCAGAAGATCGGGAATCTGATGGGGTTCAACACCGTATTTTTCCTTCACCTTCTGTGCATCGTAAAGTTCCAGGTCGGAGATCCCTTTTACGATTCGCCACACCTTGATCTTTTCGTTCACAAGCTGAAGCATATCTTTGTCACCAGTCACTATGAATATCTCGTCGAAAAGCGAAAGCCCCTTCACAGCCAGAGTGGCAATTATATCGTCTGCTTCGTATCCCTCTATCTCCAGCACCTTCATTCCAAGTGCTTCAACAAGTCTTTTTATGTACGGAAGTTGCTGGATCAGGAGATCCGGAGTCTTTGGTCTTTGAGCCTTGTAAGTCTCGAGGAGCTTGTGCCTGAAGGTAGCAGCTCTTTTGTCGAAAGCCACAGCAGCGTAGTCTTTCCCGACGATGATATGGTCTTTGATGAATCTCACCAGCATCCTCGCCACACCGTACGTGGCGTTTGTGGGAATGCCGGCGGAGGTGGAAAGCGATCTATCGAGCGCATAATACGCTCTGTAAGCCAGAGCGGTTCCATCAAAGAGAAATAGCCTCGCCATTTTTCTCCATCTCCCTCAGCTCTTCAAGGAAGCCAACAGCTCTTCTCAGGTGTGGTATCACGATGGAGCCACCAACCACAAGAGCGATGTCAAGGGCTTCGAATATCTCCTCGTCGCTCGCTCCCTCCTGAACACACCTCACGAGGTGGTACCTTATACAATCATCGCACCTGAGCACCGTGGATGCTACGAGCCCCATCAGTTCTTTGGTTTTCACATCGAGTTTTCCAGACCTGTAAACAGCGGAGTCGAGGTTGAAAAATCTCTTCGTGTTTAGAGTTCCACGGGATATCACTTTCTCGTTCAGCTCTCTTCTTGTTTCTACAAACTTTTTGTACTCCACGGTTTTTCACCTCAACTTCACGAAGAGTTCCACTTCGTCTGTGATAACCCCATCTATTTCTCCGCGTATCTTTCGATAGATCTCCGAATCGTTCAGCGTCCAGACGAGGACCAAGATTCCTTTTTTTCTGAAACTCCTCAAAACCTCCACCGCGTATTCTAACTCAAACGCCTGGTATGGAATGTGGAGTGAATAAGGACGTTCTTTTTCAACTCTCTCGACAAAGTTTTCGATACTTCCGTAGTTTTCTTCATCTATCAGATAGCCGTATTTTGTCCCCTTGAATTTCTCATCGAGAAGGTCCAGATCGAAAGAGGAGAATATCAGATTCTTCCTTTTTTTCGAAATTTCCAGAACGGCATCTGCCACTTCTCTTTCTTTTATCTCAACGTTAATGATTTTATCATCCGTGATGTTTTCGAACACTTCCCTAAGGGTGGTCATTTTCCCATCTGTTAATTCTTTCAGTTCTGACACGGTGGCATCTCTTATCTTCACGTCCAGACCGAACAGTCTTTTCAAATCTTCATCGTGTGAGACGACAACTTCCCCATCTTTCGACAACCTCGCGTCCAGTTCCACCCCATCTGCTCCCGCTTCTATCGCCTTCATAAGTGCTTCGAGAGTGTTTTCAAGGTATTTTGCGGAGTATCCTCTGTGACCCAGAACGATCACCGTTTCATCTCCTCGTAGACTCTGTAAACGTGCTTCACGAATTCTTCTACACCGTTCTTTCCCTCGACAACGAAGAGCCAGTTTTTTCTCCACCAAGCAATGATCTTCTTTCCATCCGATACTGTGGAGAATTTTCCCATGTTGGGCAGGTCCAGAACACTTCTTATAGACACAAACCCAGCTCTGCTGTTCAGCTTCTTCCAAATCTTCTTCGCTTCTTCGCCTTTGTAGACGTAGAGGAAAACAGGGCCGTAATCTGTCTCAAAAACCGCAACTTTGCCCTTCATTTCTACACCTTCATAGCTGTCTATCTCTTTCACATCTGACAATATGTGATCTCTGGTCTCCAGGACAAAGATGGCTGTATCCAGGGAGTAAGCCTCCGGTGGTACCACTACTTTTAAGACGGTGCAGGAAGGAAGCGTCAGGAACACAACAGCAAAGAAGAACAGAGTACGCTTCACTTTTCTTCCTCCTCTCCTATTTTCAGAAGAGCCAGGAACGCTTCCTGCGGTATGGTAACCTGTCCGATTTCCCTGAGTTTCTTTTTGCCTTCTTTTTGTTTTTCGAGAAGTTTCATTTTCCTCGTCACATCTCCACCGTAACATTTCGCCAGAACGTCTTTTCTGAGCGCTTTTATGTCCGCTCTTGCTATTATTCTGCCGTCAGCCTTAGCCTGAATGGGAATTTGGAACTGGTGGCGTGGAATCAGATCTTTCAGTTTATCCACCATCTTTCGGGCTATCTGGTACGCTTTCGAGCGATGTGCTATGAACGACAATGCATCGACGGGTTCTTTGTTTACGAGTATGGTAACCTTCACCAGGTCGCTTTTTCTGTACTCTTTGAACTCGTAATCCATGGAAGCGTAGCCTCTGCTCACTGCTTTCATCTTGTCGAAGAAATCGTATATTATCTCGGCAAGCGGAGCATAGAATCTGAGGATGACCCGGTTTTTTCCAGCGTTCTCGGTTATTCTGAGTTCTCCTCTCTTCTCATTTTGAACGAGATTTATTATCGCTCCAATGTATTCACTCGGTGTGATGATCGAAAGATCAACGTACGGTTCGTACGCCTCCAGTATTTCACCTTCATCGGGAAATTTGGAAGGATCTGTGATCTCTATTTCCTCGCCGTTTCTGAGTTTCACCTTGTATCTGACGTTCGGTGCGGTGAGAATGACGGCAAGGTCGAATTCTCTCTCTATTCTTTCTCGCACCACTTCCATATGAAGTGGCCCCAGAAAACCACATCGAAAGCCAAAGCCCATAGCCGGAGATATCGTGGGCTCGAAATACAGTGCAGAATCGTTGAGTTTCAACTTTTCGAGTGCCTTTCTAAGTTCTTCGTAGTATTCGGGAAGTCCTGGAAACATCCCGGCGAAAACCATCGGTTTTATCTCTCTGTATCCTGGAAGAGCTTCATCAACTGGATCATTCGCCGATGTGATCGTGTCCCCCACTCGCGCGTCCGACACCTCTTTTATTCCTGCGATGATGTATCCCACTTCACCTGCGCTGAGTGAATCCACTGGTTTCATCTCTGGCAAAAACACTCCTACTTCCTGGACTTCGTAAACCTTCCTGTTGGAGAAGGTCATTATTTTATCACCGGGTTTTACCTGTCCATCGAAGAGACGAACATGCACGATCACGCCTTTGTAGTTGTCGTATTTTGCGTCGAATATGAGCGCCTTGAGTTTACCGTTGATATCTCCCTTCGGAGGAGGAACCCTTTTGACGATGGCTTCGAGGAGTTCTTTCACACCCGTTCCTTCCTTGGCACTGACGAGCAGGATCTCATCTTCACTCGCGCCGAGAAGGTCCTTTATTTCGAGAGCGGTTTCTTCAATGTTTGCATTCGGAAGATCTATCTTGTTGATCACCGGAATTATCTCCAGATCATGCTCTATGGCAAGATAGGTGTGGGCAACTGTCTGAGCTTCCACTCCCTGTGTCGCATCGACAAGCAAGATGGCACCTTCACAGGCCGCCATGCTTCTTCCCACTTCGTAAGAAAAATCCACATGTCCCGGTGTATCTATGATGTTTATCTCGTAGATGTTCCCATCTTCTGCTGTGTACATGACCTTCACCGGCTGGGCTTTTATGGTGATTCCTCTTTCTCTTTCTATATCCATCATATCCAGGTACTGCTCTCTCATTTTTCTTTTGTCCACCGTGTTTGTGATTTCAAGAATCCTGTCCACCAGAGTCGTCTTTCCATGATCGATATGCGCTATTATACATATGTTTCTGATCAGGTCGGGTCTGTACACTCCTCGATCACCTCCGGAAAAATTAACCTCTCTTTTGAATTTTACCATTTCGTTTTTTCATAAAGGGTGTGATATACATTCATGAGGAGGTGATAACGTGAAGAGAATCGACCTGAACGGTTTTTGGAACGTCAGGGATAATGAAGGGAGATTTTCACTTGATGGAACTGTGCCAGGAGTTGTTCAGGCAGACCTGGTCAGAGAAGGTCTCCTTCCACACCCGTACGTTGGGATGAACGAAGATCTCTTCAAAGAAATAGAAGACAGAGAGTGGATCTACGAAAGGGAGTTCGAGTTCAAAGAAGATTTAAAAGAAGGGGAACGTGTCGATCTTGTTTTTGAGGGTGTTGATACGTTGTCAGATGTCTATCTGAACGGTGTTTACCTTGGAAGCACTGAAAACATGTTCATTGAGTATCGCTTCGATGTCACGAACATATTGAGAGAAAAGAATCACCTGGAGGTGTACATAAAATCTCCCATCAGAGTTCCAAAAGCTCTCGAGCAGAACTACGGAGTTCTCGGCGGACCAGAAGATCCCATTAGAGGCTACATAAGAAAAGCCCAGTACTCGTACGGATGGGACTGGGGCGCCAGAATCGTCACAAGTGGTATATGGAAACCCGTTTACCTCGAAGTGTACAGAGCACGTCTTCAGGATTCAACGGCTTATCTGCTGAAACTTGAGGGTAAAGATGCCCTTGTGAGGGTGAACGGTTTCGTATACGGGGAAGGGAATCTCAGTGTAGAAGTCTTTGTGAACGGTGAGAAGACAGGGGAATTTCCCGTTTTCGAAAAGAACGGAGAAAGACTCTTCGATGGAGTGTTCCACCTGGAAGATGTGAGGCTCTGGTATCCGTGGAACGTGGGGGAACCGTACCTGTACGATTTCGTCTTCGTGTTGAAAGACTCAAACGGAGAGATCTACAGGGAAGAAAAGAAAATCGGTTTGAGAAGAGTCAGAATCATTCAGGAGCCCGATGAAGAAGGAAAGACTTTCATATTCGAAATCAACGGTGAGAGAGTCTTCGCGAAGGGTGCCAACTGGATTCCCTCGGACAACATCCTCACGTGGTTAACAGACGAAGATTACGAAAAGCTCATCAAAATGGCGAGGAGTGCCAACATGAACATGCTCAGAGTCTGGGGAGGAGGTATTTACGAGAGAGAGATCTTCTACAGACTCTGTGATGAACTCGGTATCATGGTATGGCAGGATTTCATGTACGCGTGTCTTGAATATCCGGATCATCTTCCGTGGTTCAGAAAACTCGCAAACGAAGAAGCAAGAAAAATTGTGAGAAAACTCAGATACCATCCTTCCATTGTTCTCTGGTGCGGAAACAACGAAAACAACTGGGGATTCGATGAATGGGGAAATATGTTCAGAAAAGTGGATGGTATAAATCTCGGAAACAGGCTTTATCTTTTCGATTTTCCAAAGATCTGTACTGAAGAAGACCCATCCACTCCCTACTGGCCGTCCAGCCCTTACGGCGGCGAAAAGGCGAACAGCGAAAAAGAAGGAGACAGACACGTCTGGTATGTGTGGAGTGGATGGCTGAACTACGAGAACTACGAAAAAGACACCGGAAGGTTCATCAGTGAGTTTGGATTTCAAGGTGCTCCCCATCCAGAGACGATAGAGTTTTTCTCAAAACCTGAGGAAAGAGAGATATTCCATCCTGTCATGCTGAAGCACAACAAACAGGTGGAAGGTCAGGAAAGGTTGATCAGGTTCATATTCGGGAATTTTGGGAAGTGTAAAGATTTCGACAGTTTTGTGTATCTGTCCCAGCTCAACCAGGCGGAGGCGATCAAGTTCGGTGTTGAACACTGGCGAAGCAGGAAGTACAAGACGGCTGGTACTCTCTTCTGGCAGCTCAACGACAGCTGGCCGGTTTTCAGCTGGTCCGCAGTCGATTACTTCAAGAGGCCCAAAGCTCTCTATTATTACGCGCGGAGATTCTTTGCGGAAGTTCTACCCGTTTTGAAGAAGAGAGAAAGCAAAATAGAACTTTTGGTGGTGAACGATCTGAGGGAGACGAAGGAGGTCTCTCTCAGGCTTGCGGCCTATGAGAGGACGGGAGAAAAAGTATTCGAGAAGACTTACAGAACTGTACTTCCAGCAGACGGTGTGTGTTCGGTTGATAGAATTGAATTGCCCGATGATCTTTTCTTCTTCGTCGAGGCGGAAATTGATGGGGTTAAATACAGAAACTACAGGGTTTTCAGAAAGTGGCGCGATCTGGAACTTCCAGATCCGGAGATTTCGCTTGAGGACATGGGAGATTTTATAGAATTGACAGCGAAAAGCCCCGCTTTTGGTGTCAAGATTCTCTCCGATGAAGTACCTGAGGACGATTTTCTGTTCCTGGAACCGGAAAAGAGTATCACGATAAAGAAACCAGATGGAATAAGAGGAGTGAAATCTCTGTATGATTATTTGAAATGATGAAAAGCCCCTTCGGGGGCTTTCATTTTACTGTTTTGTTTTTGATTTGAAGTATGAGTTGTTTCAAACGATTGGCCTTTCTGTAATCTTCGTTCTTTATCGCCTCATTTAACTTTCTTTCGAGGAAAGTGATTTTTCTTTCATTTTCAAAGTTTTCTTTCTCTTGATCTGACCAGATTTTTCCGAACATTTCCTCCAGGATTTTCAGGGGAGCCTCCACGAAAATCGTCATCTCTCCTTCGTAGGAAAGATGTCTGTTTCTTCTCCTTGAGTCCTCTGAGGGAGATGGGATGTTCTTGAAAGGAATACTCTCTTTCAGAACATCCATCAAGCATTTCTGACAGTATGCGATCTCCTTTTCTACACCGTCGAAATCCACTTTATATGACTTTGAAGTTTCCTGTCCACACTTCAAACATTTCATACTCTCACCTCTAAGGAGTTGTAGATAGACATTGCTTTTTCTGTTCCTTCGATGAGAATCACCTCAAGGGCTTCTTTCATCACTTCAAACACTTTGTTTAGTATAATCCACTCCTCGTCTGAGAATTCTCCCAGCACGAAATCTACAAGATCCATTCCTTCTGGTTTATCACCTATTCCTACCCTTATACGCTTTATCTCCTGTGTTCCGAGCGCCTGTATGATGGATTTCATACCGTTGTGTCCACCGTCGGAACCTTTCTTCCTGATGCGGATCCTTCCAAGTTTCAAACTCACGTCATCGTACACCACTATTATATCATCCGGGCTGGCGTTGAAGAATTTCAAAACGTGGGGCATCGCCAAACCGCTGAGGTTCATATAGGTCAATGGTTTCACCAACGCCACGTCGTTTCCGGCCAGCTTGATTCTGCTCCACGCGAAATATTTTTCAGTTTTCCAGTCTTTGCTTTTCAAAAAGTCCAGAAACAGAAAACCCACGTTATGCCGGGTGAAGGCATAACGTGGGCCTGGATTCCCCAGACCAACGACAACCATGCGTTATTCCTCTTCTTCTTCCTTTCTCTTTATAACTTCAGGTTCTGCGGTTTCTTCCGCTTCTGTAGTTTCTTCAATCACCACTTCTTTCGGAACGAGAACAGAAACAACCACTTCTTCATCTCCGAGAAGGCACTTAACACCTTCTGGAAGTTTCAGATCTCTTGCGTAAATCACGTCTCCAAGATCGAGAGAAGAAACGTCCACTTCTATTTCCTGCGGAACGTTGTCGGGATCGGTTTCAACAGGTATCTCTTCGTGGAACACCTCGAGGAAGCCACCCTTTTCAACACCAACTGGTTTTCCAACAACTTTGAGAGGCACATTGATCCTCATTCTATGGCCTTTTGTCGGTTCATAGAAGTCGAGGTGAACGACCGTTTCAGAGACCTTGTCCCTCTGAATCATCTTGAGAAACACGGTCTTTTCCGACACCGTGTTTCCCTGATCGTCTTTGATTATCAATTGAATGGGGGTTGCTTCGGAAATGGTGTGGAATACCTTCTCGAGGACCGATCTCTTGATTTTCACGGGTATAGGTTCAGTTGCTGGTCCATACACTACCGCTGGTACTTCTCCATTCCTTCTAAGACGCCTCGCTTCTCTTTTTCCCTTCACTTCTCTCACTCTTGCTTCCAGACTTACCATCTTTTCTCCCTCCCGTAGGTCTTCGCATTGTCATCTGAAGAGTGTGCTCACAGACAGATGTTTCCTTATTCGCATGATGGCTTCTCCTATGAGATTCGCTACCGAGATCACCTTAACCTTTTCTGGAAGATCTTCATGATATATCGTGTCGGTTATATACACGGTGTCTATCGAGGAATTTTCTATCCTCTCCAAGGCTCTATTGGAGAAGACGCCGTGTGTTGCACATGCTATGATCTTCTTTGCGCCTGCATTTTTCAGAGCCTCTGCACCCTTCACTATAGAGTGAGCAGTATCTATTATATCATCGAACATGATAACCACTTTATCCTTAACCTCTCCTATTATGTTGACCACTTCCGCAACGTTATCACTCGGCCTTCGTTTATCGAGAATCGCAAGAGAGGTTTTCAATCTTTCAGCCATTCTCCTTGCCCTTCTCACACCACCCACGTCAGGTGAAACAACCACAGTTTCTTCAGGAACGATGTTTTCTCTTTTGAGAAGTTCCTCTGCGAAGACGGGATAGCTCCAGAGATTGTCAACGGGAATGTCAAAGAACCCCTGTATCTGTTCCGCGTGGAGATCCACCGTCAGAACGCGGGTCGCTCCAGCCACAGTGATGAGGTTTGCAACCAACTTGGCACTGATGGGATCTCTTCCCTTTGCCTTCCTGTCCTGTCTTGCGTATCCGTAGTAAGGGATCACGACAGCGATGGTGTTGGCTGATGCTCGTTTGAACGCATCGATCATTATGAGAAGTTCCATGAGGTTTTCGTTCACCGGAGGTGAGGTGGGCTGAATGAGAAAGATATCGTGTCCCCTCACCGTTTCGTTTATACGGACGTTTATCTCTCCATCGGCGAATCTTCCAACCTCACAGTCACCGAGTTGAAGATTCAGGTAATTCGCTATCTTCTCGGCCAGAGGTCTGTTGGCGTTTCCAGAAAAAATTTTCATTTCGTTTGAGAAAGACATATCATTCCTCCTTTCTCTTCTTCAATGCCCAACCTTCTTTCACAACCTGCCTTGCTCTACCCAGACCAAGGGAATACGGTGGAACGTCCTCTGTTATCACCGATCCCGCTCCTATCAAAGCTCCTTTCCCAATACGAACGGGTGCCACCAGAGACGAGTTGCTTCCTATGAAGGCTCCATCTTCAATGAAAGTGGGATTCTTTTTCTTGCCATCGTAATTACAGGTGATTGTTCCTGCGCCTATGTTTACATTCTTTCCGACGAACGCGTCCCCTATGTAACTGAGGTGTTGAGCTTTTGTCCCCTCTCCAATTGTACTTTTTTTGATTTCAACAAAGTTTCCAATTTTTGAAGATTTCTTCAAAATCGTTCCTTCTCTCAACCTTGCAAACGGACCAACGGAGACATCGTCTTCTATCACACTCATGAAGCATTCAGATCTTGTGATCTTCACGTTGTTTCCTATCTCACAATCAACTATTCTTGTCATAGGTCCTATCTCGCAGTTTTCTCCCACACGAGTCCTGCCTTCTATGAAAGTCATAGGGTGAATGACGGTGTCCATGCCGATTTCGACAGAGTAGTGAATGTAAGTGGTGGCCGGATCTATGATGGTAACACCGTTCTCTAAGAGCTCTTCTATTTTCCTCATCCTGAGCTGTTCCTCGAGCCAAACAAGGGTTTTTCTGGTGTTCACTCCGGTTATTTCAAGCAGGTCATCAGTTTTTACAACCTTCACTTTTTCGGCAAGATTAACTGCATCTGTGAGGTAGTACTCCCCCTTTGCGTTCTCGTTTTTTATCTCCGGGAGTACTTTTAAAAGAAAATCACCGGAGAACACGTAAAATCCGGTGTTGATCGTGGTTACACCTTTCAGTTCCTCTGGCAAGTCTGCGTCTTCTATTATTCTGTATTTGCTTCCATCCTGTATAACTCTACCGTACCCGGATGGGTCTTCGAGATCAGCCACTAAGATGGTCACGTCTGCACCTTTTCTGTGCTCTTCGATCATTCTTCTCAAAGTGTTTTCACTTATGAGAGGAACGTCTCCGTAGAGAATCAAAACGTCATCTCCTGGTTCGATGAAATCTTTTGCACACATCACAGCGTGTGCGGTGCCCAACTGCTCTTCCTGAACGAAGACATCCACCCACTCTGGAAGATTTTTTCTAACCATTTCCGCTTCAAAACCGAGTACAACACCGACCTTCTGCGCTATTTTCCCGGCTGTTTCAACCACCCACTCTATCATGGGCTTTCCAGAGAGTGGGTGTAGCACTTTGGGAATCTTTGATTTCATCCTTGTACCTTTTCCCGCTGCGAGAACGAGGGCTCTCATGCTTTCACCTCTTAAAACCAGTTTCTCTCTTCAAGATCGAGCTCGCTCATTTCCCCTTTCAGAAAGAGTTCCATTTCCTCTCTGGTCAGATCTTCCTCCACAAAAACCCTTTTTTCTCTCGGATAATCCTCGAAAACACGGTGAATTATGGGTTTTTGAGAAATTTCCATGGCAAACAATATCATTCGGAGAGCTTCGTTTATTTCATCGTCTGAGTACTTCCTTCTGAGCTGGTGTATGTGTTTTCCAACGAGATCAAAGAGATCTTCCTGGGTTTCTTCGAGGACACTTAGAATCTCGTCCAGAACGCTCACACTCTCTCCTCCAGCATCTTCTTGAATTGCAAAGCGTTTATTGCTGCCTGACCTTTGTAACAGTTGTTGAAGAAAACGTAGGTTTCCTTCACTCTTCGGGAAAGTTCTACGACATCTTCAAAAAGAGTTTTCAATTCTTCTTCACTGTAGAAATAATCGTACCTTTCTTCACCTTCGGCTTCGAACCACCTTTCGTTCCTTCCATGGAATCTGAAGTAAGCGTAATCAGTCGTTGTGATGGGACGATAGGGGAACAATCCGGAAAGTTTCGGTTCGTCCACCACCACAAAGGTTATACCATGATTTCTCAAGAATTCGTATGTTTCTTTTTTATTCCAAGAGTAGTGTCTGAATTCCACAGCGAGTTCGTACGGGTAGCTTTCTCTCAATTTTTCAAGATATTCCATGTTTTTTCTGGAGAATTTGAAAGAGAATGGAAACTGTGCTAAAGTCATCTTTAGTCTTTGTTCTTCTATTAGAGGTTCTATTTGACGTGTAAAGTTTTCCATGTCCTCTTTAGGATCTTTTTCCTCTTTCCAGAGAACGTGCGTGACGCTTGCTGGTGTCTTTACGGTAAAATAGAAATCGGGAGGGGTCTTTCTCAACATCTGAACAAAAGAGCGCCACGATGGTTGTGTGTAATAGGTGAAGTTGAGTTCCACGATTCTGAATCCGAGTACCGCCCAGTAGTATTTCAGGAATTGGGAAGGTTTCAGGTGTTCAGGGTATACCACTCCTTTCCAGTCTTCAAAGGAAAAACCACTCGTTCCTACGTATACCATTCGATGTGTCTCCTTCCGGAGGGATTCAGTATGTATTGTACAACACTGTGGAGGAACAGAAAATGAAACATTTGCGATTTGAAAATTTGAGCGAAGAACAGTTGAAAAGGCTCGCAAAAATTCTCACCGAGAATCTTGAAGGTAGAGAGGTGGTTATACTCTCCGGAAATCTTGGAGCCGGAAAAACAACGTTTGTGAAGGGTATGATCAGAGCGATAGGCCTCGATGAAAAAATAGTGAAGAGCCCCACTTTTACCCTTATGAACGTTTATCCGGGTTTGAAGACAATATACCACCTCGATCTTTACAGACTTCAGGGTACAGACTTTCTCAACCTCGATGTTGAAGACATACTGGAGGACGAAGACGGAATCATGGTGGTAGAGTGGGGAGATCTGTTCGAAGAATTCTGGCCTGAAGACTCGATAAAGGTGAAGATAGAGATAGCGGACGAGAGTCACAGAAACGTGGAGATCCTCATACCTGAGGAGGTGAACTTTCTTGCCGAGAAAATCGAAAGATACCGAAAAGAGCTTCAAAATACTTGAGAAGTACGCCAATCAGCAGGAAAAAGAGCTGGAGATACCCGATGGCTTGCCGTGTATTCCCTTGAGAAACGGGATGGGTGTCTTTCCGAACACCGTTGTTCCCTTCTACGTGGGAAGGACGGGTTCCCTCATAGCGCTCGAAGAAGCTATGGAAAAGTACAACAGGCTTCTTTTTGTGGTAAATCAGAAAGATCCATCTGTTGAAACACCAGAGCCGGAAGACCTCTACAAGGTAGGAACGGTTGTGAAGGTTCTTCAGATAATGAAACTCCCAGATGACACGTTCAAGGTGCTCGTGGAAGGGCTGGAGAGAGCACAGATAGAAGTATTCATCTCGACTGATCCGTTCTTCCTCACGAAGATAAAGATACTGAAGGTGAAATACAGAAAAACAAAGAAACTCGAAGCACTCATGAGGAGTGTCAAAGACAAGGCAATCAGGTATTTCAACCTGACCCACAGGTTTCCTCAGGAGACACTCGTTACCCTGAAAGAAATGCAGGATCCGGACAAACTGGCAGACTTCGTTGCTTCGATTCTTCCCGTTCCTCTGGAGACGAAGCAGGAACTCCTCGAAACAGTCCATCCACTCGAACGTCTCGAGAAGATACTATCGATACTGGTGAAAGAAATCGAGATACTCGAGATAGAAGAAGAAATTGAGAAAAAGGTGAAGGATAGAATAGAGAAAACCCAGAGAGAATACGTACTCCGAGAAAAGCTAAGGGCTATAAAAGAGGAACTCGGAGCAGAAGAGGAACTGGAGATCAAAGAGTTCTACGAAAAGGTGGAAAAAGGAGATTACCCGGACTACGTTAAAGAAAAGGCCTACAAAGAAATTCAGAGGCTCGAGAAGATGTCACCCTACAGTGCCGAAGCGACGGTTGTCAGAACCTATCTTGACTGGCTTCTGAATCTTCCCTGGAACGTAACCACCGAGGATAGGCTCGATATAAAAGAAGCGAGGAAGATCTTGGACAAGAATCATTACGGACTCGAAGAGGTCAAGGAAAGAATACTGGAGTATCTTGTGGCCAGGAAGTTTTCGAAGAACCTCAAAGCTCCCATTCTCTGCCTTGTGGGACCTCCAGGGGTAGGGAAGACATCGCTCGGCAGAACCATAGCGGAGGCGATGGGAAGAAAGTTTGGAAGAATGTCCCTTGGAGGCCTCCGAGACGAGGCTGAGATAAAGGGGCACAGACGCACTTACGTGGGTGCGCTTCCTGGAAGGATAATACAGATCATAAGAAGGATGGGAACAAAGAATCCTGTTATTTTGCTCGATGAAGTGGACAAGATGGGGATCAGTTTTCAGGGCGATCCGGCATCTGCTTTGCTCGAAGTTCTCGATCCCGAACAGAACAAGGATTTCGTCGACCACTATCTCGAAGTACCCTTCGATCTCTCCCAGGTGCTGTTCATCACAACTGCGAACGTGCTCCACACCATTCCTCCCGCGTTGAGGGACAGGATGGAGATCATAGAGATACCCGGATATTCAGATCCAGAGAAGTATCACATAGCCAAGGATTACATAATACCGAAGATTGCCATGTCTTACAATCTATCAAAGGTGGAATTTTCTTCAGGAGCGATCAAAAAGATCATCAGAGAATACACAAAAGAGGCTGGTGTGAGAAATCTCGAACGAGTTATAGAAAAGGTGATAAGAAAGAGTCTTGTGAAGAATGAGAAGAAGTCTTTCAAAATAACCACTAAAGATGTTGAAGAGTTGCTCGGACCGCCTGTTTTCAAAGAAGAGGAAATCTTGGAAGAAGACACGATGGGGGCGGTCACAGGTCTTGCCTGGACTCCGATTGGTGGAAGTGTTCTCATCGTGGAGAGTTTGTTGCTCCCTGGAAAAGGCAATCTCATTTTAACGGGAAACATGGGTGATGTGATGAAAGAATCGGCCAGAATAGCCCTCAGTGTGGTCAGAAAGATGTGTGGAGAAGAATGCAGAGAAGTTTTCGAGAAGAACGACATCCACATCCACGTTCCGGAGGGAGCAGTTCCAAAAGATGGTCCTTCCGCTGGCATAACAATGACAGTGGCCTTGTACTCTGCCGTCGCCGGTAAAAAAGTCAAAAGGGATGTAGCCATGACGGGTGAGATCACGTTGAGGGGTAAAATACTTCCGGTAGGAGGTATAAGAGAGAAGCTGCTGGCGGCGAAGAGAGCCGGCATAAAAAAAGTGATCCTTCCTTCAAGAAACAGACCGGACGTGGAAAAGATACCGAAGGAATACCTGAACGGAATGGAGATCGTCTACTGTGACGAAATACAGGAAGTCCTCAGGGAGGCCATTGTGAGGTGAAGAGAGACGTATTCTACGTGATCATTTTAACGGTCTTCGCGGTTCTTTTCATGCTCACGTATTTCTCCTACAGGGACCTTGCTGTGAAGCTCACCCGTATGGAAAAAACGTTGAAGGCGTACGAGCTTTACATTTTCTCCGATTATGAGAATTTTGAAGACTACGTGAAGAAAGAGGGCTTGAAAATAGAAGGGATGGAGCTTCTGAAGGAAAAGAAGGCCAGGTCTCTCATTGCCGAGGGAAAAAATCTGTTCGAGACAGCCAACTACGGAGAAGCTCTTGTTTTCTTTGAGAAGGCCTTGAATCTTTCTGACAACGAGGAGATAAAGAAGATCGCCAGTTTTTATCTGGAAGAATGCAGAAAGAAACTGGCGGGTGATTGATTTGAAAGAACTCAGAATACTCCACACATCCGACTGGCATCTCGGTGTCACTTCGTGGACTAGTTCGCGCCCAGTAGATCGACGCGAAGAACTGAAAAGGTCGCTCGATAAAGTGATTGAAGAAGCCGAAAAGAGAGAGGTCGATCTGATTCTTTTAACGGGTGATCTTCTTCACTCGAGGAACAATCCTTCGGTTGTCGCTCTACATGATCTTCTGGATTACCTTAAAAGGATGATGAAAATAGCGCCCGTGGTTGTACTTCCAGGAAATCACGACTGGAAGGGTCTGAAGCTTTTCGGAAACTTCGTAACATCGATCTCGAGTGACATAACCTTTGTCATGTCTTTCGAACCTGTGGATGTAGAAGCTAAACTGGGCCAGAAGGTGAGAATTCTTCCCTTTCCATATCCTGACGAGTCAGAGGCTTTGAGAAAGAAAGAAGAAGACTTCAGGTTCTTCCTCGAATCCAGGCTCAGCAGACTTTACGAAGAAGCGCTGAAGAAAGAAGAATTCGCTATCTTCGTTGGTCACTTCACCGTCGAAGGGCTCGCGGGTTACGCCGGAATCGAGCAAGGAAGAGAAGTCATCATAAACAGAGCGTTGATTCCGTCGGTGGTTGATTATGCTGCGCTCGGGCACATTCATAGTTTTCGAGAGGTTCAGAAGCAACCTCTCACCATATACCCTGGTTCTCTCATAAGGATAGATTTCGGTGAAGAAGCGGACGAAAAGGGAGCGGTCTTTGTTGAGCTGAAAAGAGGAGACCCCCCCAGATATGAAAGGATAGACACCGAGCCTCTTCCATTGAAAACTCTCTACTACAAAAAGATAGACACCTCTGCTTTGAGAAGTATAAAGGATTTCTGCGGGAATTTTCCCGGTTATGTGAGGGTGATTTATGAAGAAGACTCCGGTATCCTTCCCGACCTGATGGGAGAGATAGATAATCTGGTGAAGATAGAAAGAAAGTCGAGGAGAGAGATAGAAGAGGTGCTTCGAGAGAACCCGGAAGAATTCAAAGAAGAGCTGGATAGACTGGATTATTTCGAGCTCTTCAAGGAATATTTGAAAAAGAGAGAGGAAAACCACGAAAAGCTGTTGAAAATTCTTGACGAGCTCCTCGATGAGGTGAAAAAGAGTGAGGCCTGAAAAACTCATAGTTAGAAACTTTCTCGGACTGAAAAACGTCGATATAGAATTCCAGAGCGGAATAACGGTTGTGGAAGGTCCGAACGGTGCCGGAAAGTCGTCTCTCTTTGAAGCCATTTCTTTCGCACTTTTCGGAAACGGGATAAGGTATTCCAACTCGTACGATTACGTGAACAAGAACGCCACCGATGGAACCGCCCGTCTCGTGTTTCAATTCGAACGCGGAGGGAAAAGATACGAGATCATAAGGGAAATAAATGCTACAGAAAGAAGGCACAACGCGAAACTCTCTGAGATACTGGAGAACGGCAAAAAAGCGGCCATAGCTATAAAACCCACCGGTGTTAAACAGGAAGTGGAAAAAATTCTGGGAATAGAGCACAGAACCTTCATAAGAACAGTCTTTCTTCCACAGGGAGAAATAGATAAACTTCTGACCTCCCCTCCATCGGAGATCACCGAGATCATCTCCGATGTTTTCCAAAGCAAAGAAACACTCGAAAAGCTTGAAAAACTCCTCAAAGAGAAGATGAAAAAGCTGGAGAACGAGATATCCTCCCTGCAAGCTCTCTACACTGCCAGCTGGAAGTATCTGGAAGAGAACGATCTGGAAGCTCTGAAAAGCGAGTTGAAAACCGTCTCGGAGAAAAAGAAAGAACTTCTCAAAAAAAGAGAGGAACTCCAAGTAGAAGAAGATCAACTCAAAAAGCTCCTCGAAAAATATCAGGAACTCGTGAAAAAGAAAGAGAGGCTCAGAGTGCTCTCTCTGAGAAAGAACGAATTGCAAAAAGAAGTGGTCCACGAACGGAAGGTGAAAAAAGCAAAGGAACTGGAACCGCTCTTTCGAGAAGTCTATCTCAGGCAGAGAGAATTTGAGAGACTCTCACAGGATTTGAACAGCTGGGAGAAGAGGTACAGAGAACTTGAAAGGAAGAAAGAAGCGATCTCAAAAGAAATTCCTGTTCACAGGGAAAAGCTCTCCAAACTAGAAGAGGTAATAGAAAAGCTCAACGAAGAGTTTGATCTTCTTGAAAGAATTCTGAAGTCCTCTCGACCACTTCTTGAGCAAAGAATAAGATTGAAAGAAAACCTCGCAAGGCTCGAGGAAGAGATCAGAAGACTCATCGAAGAAAAAGAGAAGAGAGAAAAAGAGTTGCTTTCGATCGAAAAGACAGAGAAAGAAACGAAATATGAACTGGAAAAACTGCTCGAAGAACTCTCAACTCTGAGGAAAGACCGTATGAGATGGCTGGCATATCAGATAGCTTCCAGCTTGAACGAAGGTGACATCTGTCCTGTATGCGGTGGAGAGTTCCATGGAGGGGTGGAAGCCGTTGAATTCAACGTTAACGAATTTGAAAGCCTTGAGCAAAGAAGAAACGAACTGGAAAGCGCTCTAAACGTTTTGGATGAGAGAAAGAAAAGCCTTTCCGGCATCATAGAAGATATTCTGATGAAAATCGAAGAAGAGAGGAAAAATCTGGAGAGTATTCAAAATCAGATCGAAAAAATCGACGAAGAATTACGCAGGTTGGGTTATTCGGAAGATCTGGAGGAAAAGCTGGATGAAAAGAGAAAAAAACTCAGAAAAATAGAAGAAGAAAGAAATTCTATTTCCCAAAAGATCACAGCGGCCGATGTTCAACTTTTGCAGATCGAAAACCAGCTGGAAGAAATAAAGGGAGAGATTGAAACTAAAAAGAAAACTCTGAAAGAACAGCGCGAAGAGATCGACCGGTTGAAAAGTGATTTCTTCGATCGTTTAAGGGAGATAGGGATCAGCTTTGAAGATTTCAGAATCCTCGTCAAAGAGGAAGTAAAGGACGTGGAAAAAGAGCTGGGAATTGTGGAGACAGAAATCAGACTTCTCGAGGAAAGCTTGAGAGAACTCGAATCGGACAACATACAAGATGTGAGCGAAGACTACAAAAGAGTTCGAGGTCAACTGGAGTTTCTTTCACAGGAAATATCGGATCTTGAGAGAAAAGAAGGACGTCTCAACCATCTCATCGAAGAGACACTCAGAAGAGAGCGAGAGTTGAAGAGTCTGGAAAAGAAACTGGAAGAATTGAACAGTGAATACAACAACCTGGACCTTCTGAGGAAATACCTGTTCGATAAAAGCAACTTCTCGAGATATTTCACGGGGAGAGTCCTTGAGGCGGTCCTGAAAAGAACGAGGGCTTATCTCGACATTCTGACGAATGGAAGGTTCGACATAGATTTTGACGACGAAAAAGGTGGTTTCATCATAAAAGATTGGGGCATCGAAAGACCAGCGAGGGGACTTTCCGGTGGAGAAAGAGCTCTCATTTCCATATCTCTTGCCATGTCCCTCGCGGAGGTGGCATCCGGCAGGCTGGACGCGTTCTTCATCGATGAAGGGTTTTCCAGTCTCGATACGGAGAACAAAGAGAAGATCGCTTCCGTTCTGAAAGAACTCGAAAGATTGAACAAAGTGATCGTTTTCATCACGCACGACAGGGAGTTCTCGGAGGCTTTCGACAGGAAACTGAGGATAATGGGAGGAGTTGTGGTGAATGAGTGACGAAAGGAGAAAGAAAGAGGAACTGATAGAGAGAATAGTGAAGGAAAAAGGAGAGGGAGCGTTTCCAAAACTGTTGGAGCTTCTGGAGGACGAAGACCCGGAAGTGAAAGAAATCGTCTCCGAAGTGTTCTACAGGCTCGGTGACCGGGCAAGGGAGTTCCTCTTCAACGAAATTCAAAAGAGAAGGGAAAGGGGTTTTGAGAAGAACGATATCACGAATCTCTACATAATCGATATACTCGGAGATCTCGGTGAAAAAAGAATGAAAAGCGTTCTATACGAACTCATGGAAAAGTATGACTCAGAAGAAGCGCTTCTCATCATATACGAAGCACTCGCTAAAATAGGAGAAGGAGAAGTTTTCCTGCCAGAGCTGGAATACCTGATGTTCGAGGATGCCTACAGAAAGGAACTTTGCGAGCAGGTGGCGATGGTACTCGCCAACATTCCAACGGAGAGATCTCTGAGAATCCTCTTGAAGGCCCTGAGGAGTGATGATTTCTCAGAAGACCAAAAGGAGTTCTTCAGAAGGGCAGTTGAGATGATTCTGTACAGAAAGCCGGAGCTTTCTAAGTATGTTACCGATGAAGAAAGAAAGGAGCTGGGATTATAGTTGTAGTTGCAGAAAGACTGAAAAAATCCTACGGGAAAAAGAAGGTTCTGGAGGGAGTTTCGTTTTCTCTCGAGAAAGGGAAATCTCTCGGTATTGTTGGACAGAATTCTGCGGGGAAGACCACTCTTTTGAAGATACTCGCCACCATTCTGAAACCGGACGAAGGGAGACTCTTTCTCTTCGAAAAAGACGCACTGAAAGACCTGTCGTACATTCGAAAGAGAATAGCCTTCGTTCCAGAGTTTCCCGCTCTGCTTGAAGAACTCACCGTTCGTGAGAATCTTCTTTTCTTCTCCAGACTCAGAGGGGTGGAAATGGAAAGCTTCATTGTCTCTGAGCTCATGCTGGAGCCTTTCATGGGAACCCTTGTTCGAAACGCTTCAAAGGGTGTGAAACAGAGAACAGCTCTCGCGGTGGCCCTCTCTGGAAACCCTGAACTTCTGATTCTCGACGAGCCGACCAGTGGTCTCGATGTTGAATCTGCCAGCATCGTCAGAAGTAAACTCAAACGACTCAAAGAAGAAGGAATCACGGTGATAATATCTTCTCACATAAGGGAGGACATTGAAGAACTCTGCGACGAAATTCTGGTGATCAACGGTGAGAATAGGGGGGACAGCTTTGAACGAGATCGTTAAGAAGGCGAAAATCGCAGAAGACGTGTTCGATTTCTGGATTCATTCACCCTCTGTTTCGAAAGAAGCAAGACCAGGTCAGTTCGTTGTGATCAGGCTCCATGAAAAGGGGGAGCGAATCCCTCTAACAGTGGCCGACACAAGGCCCGAGGAAGGATTGTTCAGGATGGTCGTAAAGGTCGTTGGGAAAACCACTCACGAGCTTTCTCTGAAGAAAGAAGGGGACACCATTCTCGATGTGGTGGGTCCCCTTGGAAATCCGAGTGATATCGAAAACTACGGGAACGTCCTGCTCGTGGGTGGAGGAGTGGGAATAGCGACGCTCTATCCCATAGCGAAAGCACTGAAAGAAGCGGGGAACAACATCACAACCGTTCTCGGTGCAAGAACGAAGGACTACTTGATCATGGTGGATGAATTCGAAGAAATATCTGATGTTCTGCTTGTGACGGATGACGGAAGCGCCGGAATGAAAGGTGTCGTAACGGACGCGATGGATAAACTCTTCAGAGAAAGAAAGTTCGATATATGCTGGGCTGTTGGTCCCACCATCATGATGAAATTCTGCACGCTGAAGGCGAGAGAATTCGGAGTTCCGATATGGGTCTCTCTAAACCCGATAATGGTGGACGGAACGGGGATGTGTGGTGCCTGCAGGGTTACCGTTTCTGGTCAGATCAAGTTCGCCTGTGTGGACGGCCCTGAGTTCAGAGGGGAAGAAGTGGACTGGGACGAGCTTCTGAAGAGGCTCGCACAGTACAGAGAGCAGGAAAAGATCTCATACGAAAGATTTCTAAAAACGGCAGGTGAACCAGAATGAAAAACAGAAAAACTCCGATGAAAGAGCAATCACCGGAATCGAGGAGAAAAAACTTCGAAGAAGTCGCACTCGGCTACACACTCGAAGAAGCAATGGCAGAAGCTCAGAGGTGTCTTCAGTGCCCCACACATCCGTGTGTCTCTGGCTGTCCTGTGGGAATCGACATTCCCGGATTCATAAGGAAACTCAAAGAAGGGAAACTCGAGGAATCTTACAGAATTCTCAAAACTTACAACAACCTTCCCGCGGTCTGTGGAAGGGTCTGTCCCCAGGAGGTCCAGTGTGAGTCGAGGTGTGTCGTGGGAAAGATGAAAGACAGCGAACCCGTTGCGATCGGAAGGCTGGAGCGATTCGTCGCGGACTGGGCAGCTGAGAACCTCGAAGAAGATGCGAAACCTCTGGCCGGATCGAAGAAAGAAAAGGTTGCCGTCGTTGGTTCAGGTCCCGCAGGACTGACAGCTGCAGCGGACCTCGCAAAGATGGGATACCAAGTTGACGTCTTTGAAGCTTTTCACAAACCTGGTGGTGTTCTCGTATATGGAATTCCAGAGTTTCGTCTTCCAAAGAGGATCGTCGAAAGAGAAGTCAACTACATAAAGAGACTCGGAGTCAACTTCTATCTCAACACGGTCGTTGGAAAAACTGTCAAGGTGAAAGAGCTTCTTTCGAAGTACGACGCTATCTTCATAGGTACCGGCGCGGGAACACCGAAGTTCATGGGGATTCCAGGAACGAATTTGAACGGAGTGTACTCCGCCAACGAGTTTCTCACAAGAGTCAATCTCATGAAAGCCTATCTCTTCCCTGAGTACGACACACCCATTCGTGTGGGAAAGAAAGTGGCTGTGATAGGAGCCGGAAACACGGCTATGGATGCGGCAAGGAGTGCACTCAGACTGGGAGCCGACAAGGTGTACATTGTCTATAGGAGAACAGAACACGAGATGCCCGCGAGAAGAGAGGAGTATCATCATGCATTGGAAGAAGGGATCGAGTTCCTGTGGCTCACCCTCCCGATACGATACATCGGGGACGCCAACGGAAACGTGAAAGCTATGGAATGTGTGAAGATGGAGCTTAGAGAAACAGACGGTTCGGGAAGACCACGGCCCGTTCCCATCGAGGGAAGCAATTTCGTTCTCGAAGTTGACATGGTGATAGAAGCCATAGGACAGGGTCCAAACAGGGTGCTTCTCTCTGAGTTCCCAGACTTGGAACTGAACGAGCGCGGGTACATCAAAGCAGACGAGGACACAGGGGCAACGAGTGTGAAAGGTGTCTTCGCAGGTGGGGACATCGTGACAGGTGCTGCGACGGTGATAAAAGCCATGGGAGCTGGAAAGAAAGCGGCGCAGTTCATTCACTCTTACCTCACAGGGGAATGGAACCCGTGGCAAAAGTGATTTTCGTTCTTGCGATTGACATCTCTGGAAAGATAGCCTCCTCTGTTGAAGGCTGGAACTCTCTCGAAGACAGAAAAAATTTCAGAGAGATCACCACAGAAATTGGAAACGTTGTGATGGGAAGGGTCACCTTCGAGGAAATAGGAAGACCTCTTCCAGAGAGGCTGAATGTTGTTTTGACGAGAAGGCCTATAACTTCTAACGATTCTTCACTCGTTTTTTTCAACGGTACACCTGGGGATGTGGTAAAATTCCTCGAAGGAAAAGGCTACGAAAGGGTGGCTGTCATAGGAGGAAAAACCGTGTTCACGGAATTTTTGAGAGAAAAACTGGTAGATGAGCTTTTCGTCACCGTCGAACCGTACGTGTTCGGAAGGGGAATACCTTTTTTCGATGAATTTGAAGGTCACTTTCCTTTGAAACTCTTAGAAATGAGGTGTTTGAACGAAAGAGGCACACTTTTTCTCAAATACTCTGTAAGAAAATCGCACCGTTAGGTGCGATATTTTTTTGTCTAAAGGGGGTATCGTGAATGAAACGGGATTTTCTCGGCAGAACCCTCGCAGTCATAGAAGATCTGAGTGTGGAGGAGCAGATGTTCCTCTATGAGAAAACCAGGGAGCTCAAACAAAGATGGTACAGCGGAGATGATGTATCGGATTTCAGGATAAAGAAAAGAAACGTTGGAATATACATTGTTTTCGTCGAACCCAGTACGAGGACGAAAGAATCCTTCATAAACGCTGCAAAGTTTCACTCAGGCCCGAACGTAAAGGTGAACGTTTTCGATTCGGAACATTCCTCTTTTAACAAACAGGAGAGCTACACGGACACCTTCTCCATGCTCACAAGCTACAGCGACTACTCCATATTCATCGTGAGAACAAGACTCGAAGGAGTCTGCAGGCTCTTGGAAAGAAGGATATCAGAGTTTGCGAACAGAAACGGTATAGAAATACCCTCTTTCATAAACGCGGGCGACGGGAAGCATGAGCATCCAACGCAGGAACTTCTGGATGAATACACCTTCCTCGAACAGAACAGTTTCGACAACTCTTTCATACACGTGGCACTCGTTGGTGACCTACTTCACGGCCGAACGGTTCACTCCAAGGTGAACGGCTTGAAGATATTCAAAAATGTGAAAGTGGATCTTGTGGCACCGGAAGAACTCATGATGCCCGATCACTACATCGAAAAGATGAAAAAGAACGGTTTCGAGGTCAGAATCTTCTCTTCGATCAGAGAGTATCTCGGCCAGAAAGATGTGGCCAGGATCTGGTACTTCACACGGCTTCAGCTTGAAAGAATGGGAGAGGACATCCTTGAGAAAGTCCATATTCTGAGAGAGGCGGTCACGTTCAAAAGAGAGTATCTGGACGCGTTGCCAGAAAGGGTGAAGTTCTACCATCCGCTTCCAAGACACAAGGTTTATCCGACGATACCGAATTTTCTGGACACACTCCCTCTGAACGGATGGGAGACACAGGCAAGAAACGGCTACTGGGTGAGAATCGTTCTTCTTTCTATGTTCGGTGGAGCACTGGAAGCGCCTTTCGATACTTCGAGAAAAGATGAAAAGCCAGAAGAAGACTTCATAATCCCCGCTCCCATCACGCATGGATCAAAGGGTGTTCAAAAGGAAGGAAAGAGAGGTATAAAACCCATCGAAAATGGAACGGTGATAGACCACGTAGCCAAAGGAAAGACACCGGAAGAAATCTACTCAACAATTGTGAAGATAAGAAAGATTTTGAAACTCTACGATGTGGACAGTGCGGATGGTATTTTCCGGTCAAGCGATGGAAGCTTCAAGGGTTACATCAGTCTGCCAGATCGCTATCTTTCCAAGAGAGAAATAAAGAAACTCGCGGCAATCTCTCCAAACACCACGGTCAACATCATAAAAAACAGCACCGTTGTTGAAAAATACAGAATAAAACTTCCACCTACGATCTATGGATTCGAGGAACTTCGGTGCAAGAACGAGAACTGTATCACCAATCCCGCACACGGTGAAAACGCCTCACCTTCTTTCGTGAGAGACGAAAAGGGACAGTTCATATGTGAATACTGTGAGACTCCACATTCTTTCGAAGAGATCTGGAGTATTTGAGAAATTCACAAGAAAAAGAAAGCAGGGGAATTTTCCCCTGCTTTTTTATTTTACCCCTGATAACCCACGCGAACTCACTTGATTAGTGAGTTTCCATACCTCTAAGGAAGTATTGAAACGGAGGTGAGAGTATGGATGAAAAAAGAATTGAAATGTTTCCATACCTCTAAGGAAGTATTGAAACGCGTTTCTTCTTGTCACTCTTTCATTGTCAAGATAGGTTTCCATACCTCTAAGGAAGTATTGAAACGCATCCGAACTGCCGCTGTTCAATCATTTTTGACGTGTTTCCATACCTCTAAGGAAGTATTGAAACGTCTAAGAGCTTGTGTTGTTCTTCTGTGAGTTTTGGTTTCCATACCTCTAAGGAAGTATTGAAACCACCCGTGCCCAGCTTGTCACATATGAAGCCCAACAGTTTCCATACCTCTAAGGAAGTATTGAAACTTTCAAGTTCTCTCTGCTTCTTGTACTGCTGATATGTTGGTTTCCATACCTCTAAGGAAGTATTGAAACAAGTATCTAACATCAACTCCCAGTGCATCCGCTATTTTTGTTTCCATACCTCTAAGGAAGTATTGAAACCTCCGATATTTCGGGTTCCATACTTTTGCCGTGAACAAGTTTCCATACCTCTAAGGAAGTATTGAAACCACGAGATTTGCAGATACAAGCGTGTAGTCCGCACCCTGTTTCCATACCTCTAAGGAAGTATTGAAACAGACAGGACAGAGCGAAATACTCTCAATCACCGCAAGGTTTCCATACCTCTAAGGAAGTATTGAAACTGGAATAACTTTCTGGAAGCGCTTGAGGAACTATCGTTTCCATACCTCTAAGGAAGTATTGAAACGCGTTCTTAGATATTGTGGCTGGGAGGTGTAAAATAGTTTCCATACCTCTAAGGAAGTATTGAAACATGGGCGTGGTGATTATGTAGGCGTCGCACAGCTGCGTTTCCATACCTCTAAGGAAGTATTGAAACTTGAACTCGACAAGCCAAGGAAACTACGCTTTTCGATGTTTCCATACCTCTAAGGAAGTATTGAAACGGTATGTCAGAGCAAAATGGAGGGATGAGGTATGGTGTTTCCATACCTCTAAGGAAGTATTGAAACAGCCTCCAGTGCTGTCAACCGGTGTGTATCAGTACAGTTTCCATACCTCTAAGGAAGTATTGAAACAGGGATTCGATATTGGAAAACTCGCACTCATTTCAGTTTCCATACCTCTAAGGAAGTATTGAAACCGAAGAGGCTGATGCAAAAAACGCGTAGAATTCGATCTGTTTCCATACCTCTAAGGAAGTATTGAAACAGGTCTCCGATTGAAAGCCACGGTTTCCCTGTAAACGTTTCCATACCTCTAAGGAAGTATTGAAACGATATCCGAGCGTTCCGAGTGCTTGATAAATTGCTTTTGTTTCCATACCTCTAAGGAAGTATTGAAACGATATCCGAGCGTTCCGAGTGCTTGATAAATTGCTTTTGTTTCCATACCTCTAAGGAAGTATTGAAACGAGCATTCGAGTGGATACCGTGGCTTGGCGACAAAAGTTTCCATACCTCTAAGGAAGTATTGAAACCCATTGAGTTCAGAGT
>NZ_JSFH01000009.1:300000-418482 GCF_000784835.1 Thermotoga sp. Mc24
ACAACGGTTTCCTTAGGGAGTTTCTGAACGAACTCTCTGTAGTACTCGTTCCTCTTGAACGGTACATCGCATCCTCCTACGACGAGGAAGTGTTTTATCTTCCCAGCCTCCACGAGTTCTTTTATTCTGTCTGCAAGAGAGACCACTGCGGACGTGGAAAATCCTGTTCTGAGTTTGTAACTTCCCGGCTTTTCTTCAAGATCTGGCAAGCTCTTTGCCTTCTCTATCACCTCGGTGTAGTCGTATCCATCTATGTGTTTCACACCGGGGAGTCTTGCGATGCTTGTTGTGAACATCCTGTCTCTGTACGATTCAGAGGGAATCAAGACACAGTTTGAAGTTCCCAGGATGGCAACGGGGTACTCTGCGAACAGCTTTCTTTGATCGTACCAGGCTTTTCCTAAGTTCCCCACGAGATTCTTGTACTTTCTCAGACCGGGGTATCCGTGCGCTGGGAGCATCTCGGAGTGTGTGTAAACGTAGACGTTTGTTCCTTCGACCTGTTTCAGGAGTTCTTCGAGGGCTTTCAGGTTGTGACCTGTCACGATGATTCCCTTTCCTTTCTTCGTTCCAGTTTCCACCTCGACAGGAGTGGGTTCTCCGTAAGTTTCGATGTGTGCCTTCTTCAGAAGCTGCATCGCTCTCAGATTCATTCGGCCCGCCTCGAGTGCGTACTCCACAAAGGACTGTGCGTCGAAATTTACGTTGGTGAGAGTACTGTAGAGTGCTTCATCGAGGAAACCTGCGATCTCGGGATCATCGTAACCGAGTTCTCTCGCGTGGTAGTAGTAGGCGGAGATCCCTTTTATGGCAAAGACGAGGTTGTCTTGGAGCCTTGCAACCGTCGGACTCTTTCCACAAACACCGTACTCTGTACAACCAGTACCATTCGCAGCCTGTGAACACTGATAACAGAACATCTGCATGCTTTTCCCTCCTTTTTCTGGGTTTTCCACCATGAAGTATAATTAGGTTGGGATAATCCTGTCTGTAACAATTGTTACGAGGTGAGAGAATGGATCTGAAAAAACTGCTCCCATGTGGGAGAATAATCGTGTTCAAAAAAGGTGAAATCGTGAAATACCAGGATGAACCGATAGAAGACGTGCTTGTTCTCTTGGAAGGAACTTTGAAAACGGAACATGTCTCCGAAAACGGAAGAACCCTTGAGATCGATGAAATAAAACCCGTTCAGATCATCGCATCTGGTTTCATCTTCTCCAGCGAACCTAGATTCCCGGTGAACGTGGTGGCAGGAGAGGATTCAAAGATCCTCTCAATACCAAAAGAGGTTTTTCTCGATCTTCTGATGAAAGACAAAGAGCTTCTTCTTTTCTTTTTGAAAGACGTATCGGAACACTTCAGGGTAGTTTCTGAGAAGCTCTTTTTCCTCACCATGAAGACGCTCAGAGAAAAAGTGTTGAACTTCCTGGTGCATCACATGAACGAAGAGAGAGAATTGATACTCCCTGTCACCTTAGAAGAGCTCTCCAGACTTTTTGGTTGTGCCAGACCGGCGCTTTCGAGGGTCTTTCAGGAACTGGAGAGGGAAGGATACATAGAGAAACATGGAAGAAGGATAAAGGTTCTCAAAGATCCTCTCGAACATGATAGAATCTAAACAGAACAGGGAAGAGGGTGATAGGGATCAGGGGGATTGTTCTTTTCTTTCTGATTTTATCGATTTCGATTTTTTCTCAACCCCTTCGGATAGCCCTCGATGAGGACTACGCACCATTTTCTTTTTACGATGAAAACGGAAATCTTATCGGGATCTCCGTCGATTTCTGGAAGCTCTTTTCAGAAAAAACCGGTGTAGAAGTTGAGCTCGTGCCTGTGAAGTGGTACAAGGCGCAGGAATTGTTGACTGAAGGAAAGGTTGACGCGATCGATCAGATCTTTAAAACCCTCGAGAGAGAAGAAAACCTTTCTTTTTCCAGACCTGTCTTCGTAATGAATTCCTGTGTATTCTTCAGAAAAGCCCTTCCCATAAGAGATTTTTCGGACCTGTCCTCTTACGTTGTCGGCGCTCTCAAGGGAGAAGGTGTTGTGGAAACTCTTCGCAAGAAAAATCCGGATGTGGAGTTCGAGTTCTTCGACGATTATTCCTCCATTGTGAAGGCGTTGAAAGAGAGAAAGATATCGGTTTTCCTAGGTGATGATATAGTGGCAAGGTACTACCTTTCAAAGGGTGATCTCCTTTCTGAATTCCGAACTCTTCATCTTGAGACGAATTATCTCCATGTTGCTGTTTTGAAGGGTAACGAAAGTATCCTGTCGCTTATAAATTCTGGACTGAGCCGTATTTCCGAAAGAGAAAGAAATGAAATCATCAGAAACTATATACCGCTTGTCTTTGTGACACCTCCGTGGTTCTTGAGGGTAGTCTTTTATGGAATCGCAGCTTTCCTGGTAGTTTTTGGCATTGCCCTGACGTTCATCTATTTGTTGAGAAGAAAAGTTGAGGAAAGAACCCTTCAGCTGAAAGAGGCAAACGAAGAGTTGAAAGCCCAGAACGAAGAGATAGAAGCCCTCTATCAGGAGGTCTTTGCGAACCAGGAAGAACTCGAGAAGCTCTACGGTGAGATCAGAGAGCTCAACGAGAGGTTCAGAGAATCGGTGAGGAGAATGGCCAAACTGGTTTTCATCGAAGACAAATCCAGGTTCTCTTTCGAAATGGGGCAAATCGTGAAATACCTTCTGAACGCAAAAAAAATTGAGAGTAATTCTCGATGATCGTATACTTGAGAAAGTCGAAGGGACGGTATTTGAAATATCTCATTCAGGCGAAAAACACGGTTACATTGTGCTGGAAGACGACCTCAGCGAAGATGAAAAAGGAGTTCTCAAGTCGCTTCTAACCATCATTTCTGCCATATACACGTACAGAAAGTTGATAAGCAGAGAAAGGAAACTCTACAAAGACATTGTGAAAACTTGGGTGAAAGCACTGGAGTATTACGACTATTACACGAAAGGGCATTCAGAAGAGGTGGCCTATTACGCTGTTGAGATCGGAAAGATGTTTGACTTGGGCGATGAAAAGCTGGAAAAACTCTACTGGGCAGGCCTTCTACACGACATTGGAAAGATCTACGTACCCCAGGTTGTTTTGAACAAAACGAGCAAGCTTGATGAACATGAATTCGAACTGATAAAGATACATCCCGTCAAGGGATGCGAGCTGGTCAAGGAAATCGACGGCTTTGAGGATATTGCAATCTGGATAAGGCATCACCACGAAAGATGGGACGGAAAAGGGTACCCGGACGGTCTCAAAGGCGAAGAAATACCCTTCGAAGCCCGTGTTCTGTGTGTGGCGGATTCCTACCAGGCGATGAGAAGCAATAGACCCTACAAGAGAGAAAAAAGTGTCGAAGAATCGATTCAAGAGCTGAGAAGAAATGCGGGGCGACAGTTCGATTCTGCTATCGTGGAGAAATTCATAGAGTTCTTGGAAGGGGGAGGAGACCTTGGAACTGGGCATCGGGGATAAGAAAGCACTCGTTCTTGCGGCGAGCAGGGGTATTGGAAGAGCCGTGGCGAACGCTCTGAGTCAGGAAGGAGCGGAAGTTACCATCTGTGCGAGAAATGAAGAGCTTCTGAAAAGAAGTGGACACGGATACGTCGTCTGCGATCTCAGAAAGGATCTCAATCCGTTGTTCAAAAAGGTGAAAGAGGTGGACATTCTCGTTCTGAACACAGGAGGGCCAAAGGCAGGGTTCTTCGATGAACTTATGGATGAGGATTTCAAAGAAGCGATCGACAGCCTCTTTTTGAACATGATCAAAATCGTGAGAAACTATCTTCCAGCGATGAAAAAGAAGGGCTGGGGAAGGATCGTGGCCATCACCTCTTTTTCCGTGGTCTCACCGATAGAGAATCTCTACACATCCAATTCCGCGAGGATGGCCCTCACTGGATTTCTAAAAACACTCTCTTTCGAAGTGGCACCGTACGGTATCACGGTGAACTGTGTGGCACCAGGCTGGACGGAGACGGAGAGGGTGAAAGAACTTCTCGATGAGGGAAAGAGAAGGCAGGTGGAATCTCATATTCCCATGAAAAGAATGGCGAAACCTGAAGAGATAGCCAGTGTTGTGGTGTTCCTCTGTTCCGAAAAGGCCTCTTACTTAACAGGACAGACCATCGTCGTAGATGGCGGGCTTTCCAAATTTCCACTATAAGGAAAATGAGGGGCAGAAGCCCCTCGTCAGAGAACCTTTTTCCAGACAATCGGTATCTCGGGGAGGAACTTGATGGGAAGTCTGGGATGGTACGGTATCACTCTCACCGCGTAGAACCAACCGGGAGATCCAAGGTGACCGAGAACTCCATTGTTGTAAGTGTAAACAAATAGATCGTTCTTTTTCCTGTACCTTCTGATGTGTATCACTTTCCACACTTCAAGATCTTCCATTCCCTCTCCTCTTCCAGCCATAAGTTCGACCAACACATCATCAGGGGTGAGATCTCCCAGCCTCACAGTT
Source organism: Thermotoga sp. Mc24 (assembly GCF_000784835.1). Lineage (NCBI taxonomy): Bacteria > Thermotogati > Thermotogota > Thermotogae > Thermotogales > Thermotogaceae > Thermotoga > Thermotoga sp. Mc24. Next base: position 304,491 of record NZ_JSFH01000009.1, read on the forward strand.
ACTTCCACACTTTTTGAATCTTCAAGAACAACGCGTTCTATGGATACATTTTCCCAGTTCTTGAGGATCCTTTCTTTCCAAGCACCGATTTTTTCGACGTTTTCTCTCCTCTCCAGCCATTCCCTGTTCAAAAGTCCCTTTATGTAGAATTTTTCCGTGTACTCTTTGAGCATTCGAGTGGTGCTGAATTTTGGAGCCACGCTCTTTATGCTTTCTTTCATCATGAGAACCCACTTTTCTCTATTTTCGTAGTAGGTAGGAATTATTTCGTTTTCGAGAAGTTCGTACAGGGCTTCAGCGTCCTTTGGATCATCCACTTCTGTTTCTGGAAGCACGCTTTCATCGCCTATCACCCATCCGTTTCTGCCGTTATATCCCTCAACCCACCAGCCATCGTACACGCTCGCGTTCAGAACACCGTTCGCTGCGGCTTTCATTCCGCTTGTTCCACTCGCTTCCATGGGTCTTCTTGGATTGTTCAACCACACATCAACACCAGACACCATGAGTCGAGCCATTCCGATGTCGTAATTTTCAAGTACGATGATTTTGTTCTTGAAATCAGGCATCTGTGAAACTTTGTAGATCCTTCTGAGAAATTCCTTTCCACCCTCGTCCCTCGGGTGGGCCTTTCCAGCGTACACAATGTAAACCGGCCTTTCGGGATTATTGACAATTCTCTTGAGTCTTTCCAGGTTACTGAAAAGAAGAACCGCCCTCTTGTAAGTTGCGAACCTTCTGGCAAATCCTATGATGAGTGCGTTTTCGCTGATCTCCGGCAGTGGCTCGTCGATTCCGAGTCTTTCGTTTCTTCTTTTAATGGACTCTCTTATGTAATCTATGAATCGCTTCTTTGCATTCAGATGCGCTTCCCAGAGTTCTTCATCGGGTATTCTGTCAACTCCGTACCATATTCCTTCGAGATCAGTGTGCTCCCTCCAGATTCTTCCGAGGTACCTGTCGAACAGTTTTCTCATCTCACGGTTGATCCAAGTTCCCATGTGAACACCATTCGTGATGCCTTCAATGGGGATCTCCTCCACCGGAACTCCCTTCCAGACATTTTTGAACATCCTTCTCGATACGTCAGCGTGAAGTTTGCTCACTCCGTTTATAAAGGAGGAGGTTCTCAAAGCAAGATACGTCATGTTGAAATTTCCGTCTTCGTCTCTTCCAAGGTTCATAAGCAGTTCTTTGGATTCGAATCCTTCGAAGAACTTTGTCAGCTTCTTTTCCACGAAATCGAACGGGAACCTGTCGTGACCTGCGGGGACGGGGGTGTGTGTCGTGAAAACTGTGGTCTGTCTGACGATCTCAAGGGCCTCGGTGAAGGAATATCCTTCTTCCATGTAGCTCTTTATCCTTTCGAGGGATGAAAAAGCGGGATGACCTTCGTTCAGGTGGATGACTCCAGGTTTTATCTTGAGAGTCTTCAGGAGTTTCATTCCACCAATGCCGAGCAGAATTTCCTGGGAAACTCTCACATCAGGCTCGGGATTGTAGAGATAGTCGCAGATCTTTCTGAATCTATCCTCGTTTTCCTCGAAGTCAGTGTCGAGAAGATACAGTTTCACCCTTCCGACCTGTACCTCGAACACACGCGCTTTTACAGTATCGTTGTCTATGGGTACTTCTACGATCACCTGGTTTCCGTCTTCATCCCTGAGAGGTTTCATCGGGAGTTCTTCGATGTCGTATTCTGGAAAGATCTCGATCTGTCTTCCGTCACTGTCTATCTGTTGAGTGAAATACCCGTGTTTGTAAAGAAGACCTACGGCTATGAGAGGAAGGCCAAGATCACTGGCTGATTTGAGGTGGTCTCCGGCAAGGATACCGAGTCCTCCGGAGTAGATCGGAAGTGCTTTCGTCAGTCCGTATTCCATACACATGTAAACTATCTTTTCGTCCCATTCGGGATAGTTCACGTTGAACCAGGTGTCTTCCCTTTCCATGTAGTCTGTGAATCTCTCGAGCGTCAGTTCGTAGAGAGCGATGAAGTCCTCGTCTTTCGATAGTTCTTCCAGTCTTTCCTTTGAGACTTCTCTCAGTATTTTGACGGGATTTCTGTGTTCCTCCCACTTTTCTGAATCGATCATTCTCCAGAGCCTCTGAGCAGGTCTGGACCAGCTCCACCAGAGGTTGTAGGCAAGGCTCTCGAGCTCTTTCAGGTTCTCGGGAAGTTTCTCCAGCACAATTTCTCCTCCTCTCAGAGAGGTTTCTTTCAGAAGTATTCTACGTTGATTATAAGATGGTGTCAATTAAAAAATATTTCTGTAAACCAGAACATAGACATGATTAATGAAAGGAAATCTGAAAAGGACAGACTCCTCAGGGGAGGGTGATGAAGAAAATTCAGAACCCAGCCACTTCGTAGAGTTTGTAGGCTATCTCGTGTGTTCTCTTCTTCAGTTCCTCGAAGTTTCCACGGAAGATTTTCCACAGGATCTTTGTCGTGTAGAGAAGAGAGAATCTGGAAAGCATGTTTCTGAGCTCTTCCGTGTTTTCGCTTGGAACTTTCACCATTATTCTGTCAAGCCACTCCTCATAAACACCGATGTGCAGTGAAGAACCTTCTGTTTCGTCTATGAGAGAATTTATAGAGTGAACCAAATCGTAGAGATGGAAGTACTTTGTGAGCTGAGAGATGAGTTTTTTGTCCACGTCCCAGTTGAGTTCCGCAGGAACCGGTTCATAATAAGAAAAAAAGACCACACCATTTGGAAAATCCGCCGATGAGATCTCGAGTTCCCTTTCCATGAAAGCCTTGTTGTCGTAGTAACTCATCATAAAAACTGGCACCTTTTTCATCAAGAGCTTCAAATCCTCGGGATGAACCTTCAAGCTTCCGATCTTCATGTTCAGATTGAGTGAAACCTTCTGTGGTTTTACAAAGAAATCGAGACCCTTGTGAACTATGTGTGTCATCTCCCGCCCTCCCTGTACCATTCGATGAGATCAGAGAGTATCTTCTTTGAGAGGTTCATACCATCCTCGCTCAGAAAAATTTTACCATTTTTCACTTCCACATAACAAGGATATTTTTTTTGTAACTTTTCCAGCAAGGGAAGGAGGATTCTCACCCGGTTTAACTCTACTCCCTCCTTTATCCTCAAACCCATGAAGACGGTCTCCAGTGCTTCCTCTTCTTCTGTGTTTTCATGCACGTATTCGTAAGGTAGTTCTCCTCTGGTGATTTTTTCCTCGTACTCTTTGAGATCAGAGACATTCACGTATCGAAGCCTTCCGATGTGTCCACCCGCGGAAACACCGAGTCCCAGATAGTTTTCATTTCTCCAGTAGAAGATGTTGTGAAGAGATTCCTTCTCTGGCTTGGCAAAATTTGAGATCTCGTATCTGACGAATCCCCGTTCTTTCAGAAATTCGACGAAAAGGTCGTGTCTCCTTTCCACATCGTCTTCTTCGGGGAGTTCTACAAGACCTTTCTGAATGAGATCGAAGAGTTTTGTTCTTTCGTCTACCTCGAGGAAGTAGATCGAAACGTGCTGAGGAGGAAATTCTTCAAGGAAACGAAAGTTCTTCTCCAGTGTGATGTCGGTCTCACTGGGAAGTCCAAGGATGAAATCGAAGTTCACGTTTTCGAACCGCTCTAGGATTATCTTTGCTTTTTTCTTGAGAGTTTCTTCGTTGTAGAGCCTTCCAGTGTTCTTCAGCACAGTGTCGTCGCAGGCCTGAACACCGAGGCTGATTCTGTTGATTCCAATTTGTTTGTAGATCTTCAGTTTTTCTGGTTCAACGGACTCCGGATTGACTTCGATGGTTATTTCAATTGGTGTGAAACTTCTGGAGACTCTCTCCAGTTTTTCCAGAACCATTCCCAAAAAAGAAGGAGAGACGACCGAAGGAGTCCCTCCACCGAAGTAGGCGGTTTTTATCTCGCTTTCCCTGAGTACTTCTTCGTAGAGATCGATCTCTTTCAGGAGACAAGAGAAATACTCGTCGAATTTTTCAGAAACAACGGAGTAGAAGTCGCAGTACACACACTTGCTCTTGCAAAAGGGAACATGGACGTAAACAGCGAGTTTCATGACTTTTTGCTTTCGATCAACTCCTTCAGTCTTTCAAAATTCACTTCGTACTCATAGAGAGGTGTTTTGTCACCTTTTCTTGCGAGTTCCTCGAAGGTCTCTTTGTTTTTGTTCACATAGAATATTCCAAGTGGGAGTTTCTCATCTTCTATAGCTCTTTTGAAGGCGAGTTCTCTATCTGTGGGATCGTGGTCTTTCAGGTAATATGTGTTCTCTTTGTACCATTCGTACGTGTTCAGCTTGTTGAAAGTGACGCACGGCTGGAAGATATCCACGAGGGCGTACCCTTTGTGCCTTATCGCTTCTTTCAAGATGTCTTTTGTGAACTCCATATCTCCTATGAAAGTCCTTGCAACGAAGGAAGCATCGAGTGCTATAGCAACAGCTAAAGGATTAAACGGTTCCAGGATCACACCGTCCACCTGTACGGGTGTTTTGAAGCCTTTCAGACTCGTGGGAGAGGCCTGTCCCTTTGTGAGACCGTAAACCTGATTGTCGTGGACTATGTTCACAATATCCGGGTTTCTTCTGATCGTGTGTATGAAGTGGTTTCCACCTTCACCGTACATACATCCATCTCCACTTTCTGCGATCACAAGGAGGTTCGGATTCGCCACCTTTATCGCCGTCGCTGCGGGAAGTGCTCTTCCGTGAAGTCCGTTGAACATGTTAACACCAACGTACTGGGGCATCTTCGCTGCCTGACCTATACCTGATACAATGACCACCTGTCGTGGATCGACGTTCAGTTCCTCCAGTGCCTTCATGAGAGCGGTTCTTATTCCGAAGTTTCCACACCCTGGACACCAAGCAATATCCTTGCTTATGTATTCATCCAGCCTCATTCACAACACCTCCGCTATTTTCTCTTTCAACTCTTCGACGGAAAACTGAAGGCCACTGTACTTGAGAATTCTATCCTTTATGTGGAAACCCGTCACCTGGCGGATCAGATTCGCGAATTGCCCTGTCGCATTTCCTTCCACTGCCACAACTTTTTCGGCCTTTTCGAAGTACCTCGAGACGGACTCATCGATTGGCCAGACCTGAGAAAAATGAAGGAGCGCCACTCCATTGAGATCTTCTATCGCTTCCTTTATCGGTTCCAGAGTGGAACCCCAGGCCACCAGAAGAACCCGGTAGTTTTCATCACCGATCAGTTTTGGTTCTACAAGTTCTTTTTTCAAAGCTTCTCCTTTTCTGAGCCTCTTGTTGACCATTCTCACACGGGTATCGAAATCTTCAGTTATGTGACCGAATTCATCGTGCTCGTCGCTGTCGACCTTCACAAGACCCTCACCGTATCCGGGAATTCCTCTTGGAGAGATACCATCTTCGGTGATAACGTACCTGATGTAGTCTCTTGTTGTTTTTATGAAGTGTTTTTCCACCTTCAATTCGTCCAAATCAAAACCAGGAAGGTTGTAATACGAGTCAACAAGATACTGATCCGTCAGCACAAAGACCGGCACCTGGTATTTGTCAGCAACGTTGAAGGCTTTCTGTGTCAGATAGAACGCTTCTTCCACGTTTCCGGGAGCATAAATGACCCTTGGAAAATCTCCGTGTCCAGCGTACAGAGCCAGGTTCAAATCTCCCTGCTCCGTTCTTGTGGGAAGACCGGTCGCGGGTCCAGGTCTCTGTGCCAGATGAATCACAGCGGGTGATTCTATCATTCCGGCAAGACTGAGGGCTTCTTCCATGAGGGCAAAGCCTCCACCCGATGTGGTGACAAGACCTCTCGCACCGGCATACCACGCTCCGATGATCATGTTCATGGCGGCGATTTCGTCTTCTGCCTGTTCCACCACTATTCCGAAGTTGTTCTTGTGTTGGGAAAGAAAAACAAGTACGGAAGTGGAGGGAGACATGGGGTAGGAGGAGACAAAATTACAGCCTCCAGCGATCGCTCCGAGTCCCACAGCCTCTGCTCCATTCAGAAGAACCTCATTCTTTATCGATGAATCTTTTTCAACGTCGAATTCGATTTTCTGAGAGAGTTCTTGACCTTTCTTGTATCCTTCCAGCGCAGCGCGGATGTTGTCGTTCACGATGTCTTCACCTTTACTGCTGAACTGTCTGGTGATCTGGTCTTTCAGAGCGGATTCATCGGCGCCGAGCAGTCCAGAGAGAAAACCTATGGCAACTGAATTCGCGTATATGCTCTTTCCAATCTGTTTTGCTATGTTCAGGAAAGGTACCACGATTTTTTCTCCGGGTGATTCTTTGATGAACTCTTCCTCTCCGATGACCAGTGTTTTTTCCGTGATACGATTCTTCAGCCTTTCTGTGGCCCCCTTTCCCAGGGGTATGAGCACGTCTATTCTGTCAACGAAGGAACGAACCCTTCTCGATGAAACCCGGATCTCCGTGGTGTTGTTTCCTCCTCTCACTCTCGACATGTACTCTTTGGTGGCAAACACATGGAATCCGGAGTCTTTTAAAACCCGTGTTAGGACGTTCTCGACTGTCTGTATTCCCTGTCCCGCTTCCCCACTCAAGACAATGCTCACATCTTTCATTCTGAACCACCTCTCTTTTTGAACTTGTTTTTGTAGAGGAGATCGTCTGCTCTCGAGAGCACTCTTTCTATCGGTATGAAACCGTCTATCTCTTCATAACCAACGGAGAATTCTATGTTGAAGGGCAAGTCTACATTTTTAAGGTTTTCTTCTACCCTTTTCAGAACACCGGCAGCGTTCTCTTTGGTGCTATCGACGAGCACCAGGAGAAACTCATCGCCACCGTATCTGAAAACAAGATCTGACTCCCGAATGGTTCTCTTAAGGACTTTGACAAATTCAATGAGTGCTTTGTCACCCATCAAATGTCCGTAAGTGTCGTTTATCATTTTCAAACCATCTACATCCATGATCACCAGAATGGACTTCTTCTGGTTTCGCCTGAGCCACGCCATGTGAGAGAATATCCACTCGTTGAAGTAGTGCCTTGAATAAGCTTCGGTTAGGGGATCTTTCAGTGCGAGTTCGCGGTACTTCTGGTGAAGATGATATTCCCTCAGGTAGAGAGACACCACTTCCGCAAACGTATTGAGAACGCCAAAGAATGAAGGTGCTATGTTTTCATTCGACAGAAAAACCATGTGGTAAGAAGGTATGTTTTCATCCTTCAGATTCACGATGATGTAATGAGCACCTTCTTTCTCCAGTTTTTCTATTTTTTCTGTCTCTTCTCGGGATTTTCCAAAATCGAATTCCGGTATCTTCTCCATACCCATATGAAATACGGGGATGTCCCCTTCGAATACGATTCCCCCTGTGAAAACATTACTCGCTTCTACGATCTTCTGCAGGGCCTCTTTGAGAAATTCTTCGGCTGAGATGGGTTTTCTGAAAAGGAGCAAGAGGGTGAATATGGTGCTCATGATCTTTTGAAGTTGCTGTTCGTTTGTCAGAGTTTTTCTCATGAGAAGATAGGTGCTCGTAAGGTTTCCAAGTGATTTCAAGATCTTTTTTGAAAGTTCTGAAAAGCCAAAGTAAGGACTGTCGAGGGCGATGTTTCCCACAAATTCGTCTCCAGAAAATATACCCACAACGAGGCTCTTTCTCGTACCTCGGAGAGTCTTTTCAAAGAATTTCCACATGTCGTCTGGAAAAAGTCCCCTGTCATAGTCAAGGAAATCAACCTCTAATGGATCTTTTCCAGCTCTGAACAGATATCTGGATGGAAATCTTTTTCCAAACAGATCTACAATGTGTCCCCTCGAGGCAACAAAGACCCAGTCTCCTGATGGGGTGATTCTGGAGACGCTTCCTTTTGTTGCTTCTGGAACCACTTCCATCGCGATATCCAGGATTTTCTGAAAGAACTCTTCTTCAGGCGAGTTCGGATCGAGTTTTGAAAGTCCATCAACTATGGTATCGAGGCTCTTTTCCAGCTGTCTGTAGTACTCGATCTTCCTTCTCACATGACAGAAAAGATAAAGCGCAAACACAAGAAATCCAAACGAGATAACGTAAAAGAAAACCTGCAAACTATTTCCCCCTCACAATTCCAGCGATTCTCCCGGCTCAAGAATCACACATTCAACACTCATTTCCGTCACTTTCTTCTTGAATAGTTCCACATCCGCGAAGATGAGTTCCCATGTTCCATAATGCATGGGAACAACCTTCTTCGGTTTTATCATCGCCGTTGCTCTCACGGCGTCTTCCACGTCCATGACGAAATTTCCACCGATTGGAAGAAACGCTACATCCACGTTCTCTTCTCCGAGAAGTTCCATCTCCCTGGTCAAACCGGTGTCTCCTGCGTGGTATATCTTTTTTCGCTCGAGCGTGATGAGAAAGCCAGCAGGATTTCCTCCGTAGATCATACTGTCTCCATCGAGAATTCCAGAGCCATGAACGGCAGGTGTCATCTTCACCCTGCCAAAATCGAAGAGGTAGCTTCCACCTATGTGCATGGCATGGGTCTTCACACCTTTTTTTCCGAGGTAATGGCAGATTTCGTAGTTGGATATCACCGTGGCATCGTTTTTCTTTGCTATTTCTACAGCATCCCCGAGGTGATCTCCGTGTCCGTGTGTCACGAGTATGTAATCGATCTTTGGAAGATCCTCCAATTTTACAGGACAAACCGGATTTCCTGAAATGAAAGGATCGATGATGATGTTTTTCTTTCCCTCTATCAGCACCACGGCGTGTCCCAGGAATGTGACTTTCATGTTACCACCTCCTACTTTAGATTATACTCTTTTCGGAAATTAACGTTGAAGAAGGAATATGTTCGTTGAAAAATTCTTCTTTCTGTACTGGTTTCTCTTCCAGCGTAATGTTAGAATAGATCTACGCAGATTACATTTCGGGAGGTGGATCCTAAGTGGAAAGCACCAGTCTTCCTCCGTAAAAAAGCAGCCTGAGGAGGTGTGAGAATGAAGATCAAAGTGGAAATTGATCTTCAGGAATTGATCGAAAAAGGAGACTTCAAGACACTCAAAAGAGTTCTCGAACAACAGGATCCCGCCGACGTGAAGGAGATGATTGAAAAGCTTCCGCCTGACCTGAAAGTGGTCGTTTTTAGACTCCTTCCCAAGGATAAGGCCGCTGAAGTGTTCAGCGAACTCGAACCCGATGATCAGTTGGAACTCATAAAACTTTTCAGAGAGGAACGGCTGAAGGAGATTTTCGAATCGATGGATCCAGACGACAAGGTAGAACTGCTCGAAGAGATGCCCGCGAACGTGGTGAAGAAGCTCCTTTCATACCTTCCTCCACAGGAGAGGGAGGAATTGCTTCACATCCTGAATTATCCCGAAGATTCTGCGGCAAGGCTTGCCACCACAGAATACGTAGAGCTTTTCGAGGATATGACCGTCAGGGAAGCACTGGAAAAGGTGAGAAGAGAAGGAAAGAAGAAAGAGAACATCTACTCTCTCATGGTGATAGATAGAACAAGAAAACTCAAGGGAACCGTTGAGCTCAGAGACATGATCGTTGCCGATCCCGATCAGAAGGTATCGGAAATCATGAACAAGGATCCTGTTTTTGTTCACGCCACTGATGACCAGGAACTCGCGGCGGAACTCATGAAGAAATACGACCTGATCATACTACCGGTAGTTGACAGCGAAGAGAGATTGATTGGTGTGATCACCTTTGACGATCTCGTTGACGTCATCGAAGAAGAGGCAACGGAAGACATACAGAAGATGGCCTCAATGAGTGTTACTTACACACCCTATTTCCACACTCCTGTATGGAAGTTTATTTTGAAAAGATCCCCATGGCTTGTGGCGCTTCTTCTTCTTGAAAGTATAAACAGCAATATCATATCAGGCTATGAAAAGTTCCTCGCATCAATACCACTGATAGCAGCCTTTATTCCAACGATGATGGATGCTGGAGGGAACATTGGTTCTCAGATATCTGCTCTCATAATAAGAGGAATGAGTTTAAACGAGATAACCGCAAAAGACTGGTGGAAGGTTCTGCTGAGAGAATCTCTGATAGGTTCTATCTTAGGTTTTATTCTTGCGGGTGTTCTGTACCTGAGGGCTTTTCTGATCTCTTCTGATCCCACATTGAATTTCGCCGTTGCAACAGCCTTACTCGTAGTAATTCTGTATGCAAATATCTTGGGCGCGCTTCTTCCCTTCATCGCCCGTATCTTCAAAATTGACCCGGCCTTCATGGCAGGACCGCTTCTCACCACGATCGTCGACGTGACAGGCATCATGATATATTTCTACGTGGTGCACAGTTTCTTGAGTTGAAGAGGAGAGACCATGGTTAAGCTGATAATCAAGTTTGGCTTGATAATAATCTCTTTCGTTGTGTTGTTTTCAAATGCCCTTCTGGGGCTTCTTTTCTTTTTCTTACTCTCTCTTCCTGTGGTGAGAAACGCTGTTTTGGGAAGACTTCCGATAAAATTGAAAAAATCGGTAACGGGCAATGTTTACACTTACGAATACAAAAATGGCCTGAAAATGGACATATATTATCCATCTGTGAAAAGAAAGAGTTATCCGTTCGTGCTTTTTGCACACGGTGGTGGATGGATCTCCGGATACAGAAGGCAGCCCAACAACGTTTCGTGGTACAGATTTCTCAATGCAAACGGTTTCGCTGTGGCGACATTTGACTACAGATACGGTTACTTTCATTACATCGAAGATATTCTGGAAGATCTGAAAAGTGCTGTCTCTTTCCTGAATGAAAACAGGGAGCATCTGCTGATTAAAAACCTGAATCTCATGGGACTTTCAGCGGGAGGGCACCTTGTTCTGTACCACGCGATGAGATCTTCGAAGGAAGGAAAAAAAGATTTCGATGGTCACGTGGTAGCCTGGTATGCTCCCTGCGATCTTCTCGACCTGTGGAGCATGGAAACATCCTCTCTCTTCGCGAGGTTCTCTGTTGCAACGACGTTGAAGGGACTTCCCGTACGAAAGAAAGAAGATTATGTGTTCTACTCTCCTGTGACCTGGGTGAACCCGAAGGTGCCTCCCACCATGCTGGTTCACGGCATGAAAGACGACGTTGTGCCTTACATCTCATCTGTTAAAATGTATAAAAAACTCAGAGAAAACGGTGTGCAGGCAAAGCTGAGGCTTCATCCGAAGGGGAAACACGGTTTTGAGTTCGTTCTGAAAGATCCTTTGACGGTGAAGATCCTCTACGAAACGGTATCGTTTTTGAAGAGGTGAAAGTGTGTTCGAACACGTAAAGGTGCCTTCCGATTATTCCCTCGGATACGTTCACAGGACAAAGAATGTCCGGATTTCCATTTTGAAGTTCAAATCGACCTATCCAGACGCGGAAAAAGGAACAGATCCTGTGGAGGTGTACATCTTCTCACCGAAGAGGAAAAAAGTGGGGTCGGTGATGATACTTCAGGGACTTGGAAGCCGAAACGTTCTGTATCTTCTTCGGATGGCTTACTATCTTTCCAAAAGGAAGATAGAGGCGATAGTTCCTGTTTTGCCGGGAAACTTCATCCGCGTAGCGCACGGTTCTGTGAGCGGGAAGGACTATTTTTCCTCCGACCTGGGAAAGATGACCAGGTTCTGGGAACACGCTCTCACAGATCTACTCAGTCTTTTGGAACTTTTGAAAGTTAAGAAGATGTGGCACGAGAGGAACTGCCTCTTCGGGTACTGTCTTGGTGGGATGATCGCTGTTTTACTCAACGCGATGAGCAGCGATTTCAAAAAGACGATCATCATGATGGCTGGTGGTGACTTTGCCACTCTGTTCTGGAAGTCACCCACTCTGTCTTTTGTGAGGCGTGAGTTGAGAAGTGGAAAGGGAGAAGAACACGGAATGACAAATGAGAAAAATTTCTACGACACCTACAGAAACGATCTGGAGAGACTGAAGGAATTTTCCTCGGTTCAGGAAATGTTGAATTCAAACATACATCCTCTTTTGAAGCTCGATCCGCTCGCTTACGCGAAGTTCGTGGATACCTCGCGGATCGTGATGATGGAAGCGATGTTCGACAAAGCACTTCCAAAGAGCACAAGAGACATTCTATGGGAGTACCTTGGAAAGCCCAAAAGGATAAGGGTTCCATCAAGTCACGTGAGCTGGCTTCCGTTCCAGATGCTCGCTGCCAGGTACATAGTGAAGCTTCTCAAAGAACAGGGCGCTGAGGATTGAGAGATTGATCTTCTCGCTTTCTTTTATCTTCCAGAATTCCAGCGGATCCGGTTCACCGCAGATATCCAATCCCAGAATCTTTCTCAAGGGAATGTGACGTAGCACGTTGAGGAGTTCTTCCAGTGAAACTCTTCCTCTTTCCCAGCCAGTTATTCCGATATTCAGAACATCTTTGTCAACACTCAGATACACCGGATATCTTCCAAAAAGTTTCAGGATCTTCTGAGGATCTGTTTCGGAGTAAAACACCCTGTGGATCTTTTCCTGCTCCTGAGTGCCTACAACCACAACTTTCACCAGGTGTTTCAGTTTCAGAGCTTTTCTGATCCAGCTGTCGCAGGTGAGAAACTCCTCCTCTCTGGCATCGAGGTGATTGTCGAACACAACCAGTACGAAAGGCCTCTTTATTTTTTTGATGATGAGGTAAGTGAGGTGGTGAAACTCTCCATCCCCCAGAAACGTTACTCCCGGGTGTGGAGGAAGGATGTTTTCAATTTCAGGGATCTTTTCGGGAAGAACCATGTACCTGACACCTTCGATTCTTTTAAAAAACACAAACTCAGCGAGTGATTTCAGAGTCCGCTGTTCTTCGTAAACTCCGTTGAAATCGAGGATGTGGATCTGAGGAGATCTCACACTAGCACCTCCTCAGTTTTCCACCATCCTTTCCAGAAGAGACCTCAAAAGTCCTTTCAGGACTTTTTCCTCCCTCTCTGCTGTTTCGAGAAGAACCCTGGGATCTATCTTCTTCTCTTCGAGTTCACTCCTGTATGCCTCTATCCAGCGTTTCATGGTCCTGGCTCCTACCTCTATATGAAACTGAAGACCCACAGCCTTTTCATAGACGAACCCCTGGTTTTCGTACTTTTCGGAAGTAAAGACCCTGGTTGCTCCATGTGGAAGATCGAAAGTGTCTCCGTGCCACTGGAACACCAGCAGTCTGTCCGGAAATTTCCCGAAGAATCTATCGTCGGAGACCTTTTCGACGAAGAACCAGCCTATTTCCTCTCCGTTTTTTCCCCTGTAGACACTTGCACCAAGAACTTTGGCGAGCATCTGAGATCCCAGACAGATTCCAAGGAAGGGAATTTCTTTCTTCAGAGTCTCTTCTATCAACTGGAATTCGTATTTCAGGAAAGGGAATTTCTCTTCCTCGTAGGCCCCCATGTAACCTCCAAGAAGCACCACGAGGGAGTACTCTTCGAGAGGTCTTTCAAGTTTTTCTCCTTTTGGAGTGTCCAGGTATTCGAAACCCCAGTTCTTCTCCTTGAAGATATCTTCCATCATTCCAAGGTCCTCTATCTCGACGTGTCTAATAGCGAGCACCTTCACATTAGATACCTCCTTCAAGATGAATACTGAAGACACCGTCTTTCAGGTTGAAGAAGAGATCAGGATTGAGATCCGACTCGACAAGGTTCTCGATGGTCTTCAGAAGAAGTCCGTCTTTCTTATCGATGAAGTAAGAGATCCCGCCGGGTACTCTGAACAGAACTTCCAGAACGCAGTCTTCTGCCTCGAAGTAAAGCGGGACGTTCATCTTTTGAAAGCCGAATCTTATATTCAAAACACTGTCTCTTGTTTCAATCCGTGTGAACCTGTTTTCTTCGAATTCGCCCTTCACCGTGAAAGCACCTTCTTCAAATGAAAGTTCAAATGTATCCCTCGGTAGCTCGACCTCCACCATCTTTGGCCCGAGTTTTTTCCAGAGAGAACCCTTCACGATTAGATTTGAACCGACTTTTGATACTTCTATTCCGCTTGACGTGGACACCCTGAGCTCTTCACCCTCGATGAACCTGACAGTGAATCCTCCACTTCTGAACGAAATTCTATTCACACCGGTGAAAACCTGATATTTTCCAGGTGTCGAAACATACTCGTATGGCCACACAAGAAGCAGTATCAGAAAAGCGGAAAAGACTCCCACGCTCAGGAAGTACAACCACTTTTTCTTCACGCTGAGGTAGATGAAATAAATACCGAAAGTTATCAGCATCATCGGCCAGAAGAGACCAAGATTGTGAAATATTCTTGTGAAGAATGAAAGAGAGAAAAGATCCAGAAAGATCGTTGTAAGGAGCAGAACTCCCAGGAAAATGAGAAATATACCAAATATTATCTTCATTTTTCATCTCTCCTCAGAAGAAGGAGAACACCAAAGATCACTAACAGAACGGCAAGAACCACCTTCCATGCCACACCGAAGAAGATTGGGAAAAAAGCGGACGCGAGAAAGACGATTCCCAGAAAAATGAGAAGCCCACCGACTAACACTTTCAACCCTTCTGCGTTTTGAAGTGGTTTTTCTTCGCTTTCTGTTTTCACCTCTTCTTCAGGTATGATCAACCAGGCGATCATGTAGAGCAGAAGACCCGCTCCCCACGCGAGTGTGATGAGAACCCAGATCAATCTTACGAGAGTCGGATCGACGTTGAAGTACTCCGCAAATCCTCCACAGACACCCGCTATGATCCTGTTCTTTCTGGACCTTTTGAGCTGTTTCATAAGCATCCCCCCTTTCAGAAGATTTTAACATAAAAGAAATTAGACATCCCTTATTTTATGGTAAAAAATTTATAAAGAAGGTGAGAATATGAAATGCAAACTGGGGTTAGAGAGATGTCCAGATGATATCCTCCGGTGTTTCCCCAGGATTGAGCAATCCTTCGGAGTGGTGATTTTCGGTGCTTCTGGTGACCTCACAAAAAGAAAGCTCATTCCCGCTTTGAACAGGTTGTTCGAGGCAGGTATTCTGCCCGAACGCTTTTTCGTTCTCGGTGCGGCACGAACGAATATGGATGATGAAGAATTCAGATCCAGATTCGAAGCTCATCCCGACTTTTTGAGACATTGCAGTTACATCAGCGTGGATTATCAGAATCTTGAGAGCTTCAAACCGTTGAAAAACACCGTTGACGATCTCATGAAGAAGATCGGCTCCAGTAACCTGATCTTCTACCTTGCTGTTCCACCGGATCTGTACATTCCTATTTTGGAAAATCTCTCGAAGGCTGGATTGAACAGGAAACCCGCGCGCGTCGTGATTGAAAAACCGTTCGGGAAAGACTTGGAGTCAGCCAGAAGATTGGAAGATACTCTTCAGAAACACTTCCAGGAAGATCAGATTTTCAGAATTGATCATTACCTTGGAAAAGAAACCGTTCAGAACATACTGGTGTTCAGATTTGCCAACTTCATATTCGAGGAGATCTGGAACAACAAGTTCGTGGATCACGTTCAGATCACGATGGCCGAAGACATAGGAGTCGAACACAGGGCAGGATACTTCGAAAACGTTGGACTTCTCAGGGATATCTTCCAGAACCACATGCTTCAGGTCCTCGCATTGATCGCTATGGAACCTCCTTCTTCTTTCAATGGAGAAAATTTCAGAAACGAGCGGGTGAAGCTTCTCAGATCGATCAGGCCGTTCCCTGTAAAGGAACTGGAAAACTGGATCGTCAGAGGGCAGTATGGAAGAGGAGTTGTAAATGGGAAAGAAGTGCCAGCTTACAGAGAGGAACCGGGTGTGGCCAACGACTCGAACGTGGAAACCTTCGTTGCCATGAAACTTTTCATAGACAACTGGAGATGGAGTGGAGTACCTTTCTATCTGAGGGCTGGGAAGAGGCTTCCCAGGAAGATAACGGAAGTCGCTGTTGTCTTCAAGAGGATTCCTCACTCTATCTTTGCCGGTGTACCTTCCGATAAACTGGAACCAAACACAATAGTCTTCACCTTGCAACCAAACGAGGGAATTTCTCTTGAGTTTCAGGTAAAAAGGCCCTGTCCCGGCATGTTTCCACAGCTTCTCAGTATGGATTTCAAATACGAGAATTACTTCGGTGTGAAACTACCAGACGCTTATGAGAGGCTTCTTCTGGACGTGATACTTGGAGATGCCACGCTCTTCATGAGAAGAGACGACCTCGAAGTTTCCTGGGAACTTCTCGATCCCGTTCTGAAAGCCTGGGAGGATGACCCCGTTCGTTTCTCTCTCAATATATACCCAGCGGGAACGTGGGGACCGAAGGAAGCCGATCTCCTCATAGAGAGGGACGGTAGAAAATGGAGAAAACTGTGATATACCTGCTCGAAGATGGGTACGTTGATTTTGCCGTCGAGAAAATTCATAAGAAAATGAAAAAGCTTCTCGAAGAAAAGGAGAAGATCTTCGCCGTCCTCGCCGGCGGGAGAACCCCCCTTCCCGTTTATGAGAAACTGGCAGAACAGAAACTCCCATGGAATCGCATTCATTTCTTTTTGAGCGATGAGCGGTATGTATCTCTCGACTCTGATCAAAGCAATTTTAAGAACATAAACGAGGCACTTTTCAGCAGAGCAAAGATCCCTTCCAGTAATGTTCACTACATTGACACTTCCCTTTCCATTGAAAAAGCCTGCGAGAAATATGAAAGGGAGATAAGATCGATCACCGACCAGTTCGACCTCGCCGTTTTGGGGATGGGTCCCGATGGCCATGTTGCGTCCATATTCGATCTTGAAACGGGAAACAAGGATGTCTTTGTGACCTTCACTGACCCTTCTGGTGACCCTGAGGTTCCCAGAGTCACCCTGACGTTTCGTGCACTGAACACATCGCGGTACGTACTCTTTCTCATCAGGGGAAAAGAAAAGATAAACAGACTAGCGGAAATTCTAAAGGAAGAACCTCTTCCTGCCTACTTTGTGAGGGGCAAAGAGAAGACCGTCTGGCTTGTGGGAAAATAATTCGGAAATTGAAACTTATTCCAGTATGTGGTATTATTATGAAAAAAGAGAAGCGAGGTCGAAGGTTGTGATCTCTGAGAAAGTCTTCAAGCCAGTCTTCAAACTGTTCAGACGAAGAACGGGTGTTTTGGCTTTTGTTGGAATGATCATTCTTTTGTTTTACATCTTTCTGGCCATCTTTGCTCCTGTTCTTGCCCCCTACGATCCCACTGTGCGAGTGGGAAGGTCTTTGCAACCTCCTTCAGAGAAACACATATTCGGTACCGACAATCTCGGAAGGGATGTCTTCAGCAGGGTGATCTATGGCTCGAGAATCGCTCTGATGGTGGCGTTCCTTGCCGTTGCCATAGCGTCCACGATAGGTATTCCCCTCGGTTTGATTTCTGGATACGTTGGAGGGGTTTTCGACCGTGTTTTAACCCTTGTTATGGATGCTGTTTATTCTTTTCCGGGTCTGATTCTTGCCATAGCGGTTGCGGCAGTTTTGGGACCTGGAATGATGAACATAGCCGTTTCGATCGCCGTTGTCTATGCGCCCACGTATTTCAGAGTGGTGAGAAACCAGGTTGCGAGTGTGAAAAACGAGCTTTACGTGGAAGCGGCAAGAGCACTCGGTGCGAAAGATTGGGAAATTCTGGTTAAATACGTGCTTCCCAACGTTTTTCCATCGATTGTGGTGGTTCTCTCCATGAACCTCGCTGATGCGATCATGACAGAAGCGGGTCTCAGTTTCCTTGGGCTTGGAATAGCCCCTCCCACTCCGGACTGGGGATTCGATCTCAGCAACGGTCAGAGGTTCATCTTGAGCAGAGCCTGGTGGGGTGTGTTGTTTCCTGGACTTGCAATCATCACTTCCGTTCTTGGTTTTTCCATGTTCAGTGAAGGGTTGAGCGAAATTCTCAATCCGAATATCGAGGAGAGAAGCAAATGAAGGTGCTTGAACTGAAAAACGTGAGTGTGAGATACAAAACCGGAGAAAGAACTGTGAACGCCGTCGAAAAAGTCTCCTTTCACCTAGAGAAAGGTGAAACCCTGGGTCTCGTCGGTGAATCCGGCTGTGGAAAGTCTACCCTCGGTTTTTCCATAATGCGGCTTCTTCCAAAAGGAACAAAGATTGATGGGAGTATAAAAATTGAAGGAATAGATATTTCATCTCTTTCGGACGAGGAAATGAGACAGATAAGAGGTTCAAAAGTTGCGATGATTTTCCAGGATCCGATGACGTCGCTCAATCCGATTCTCAGGATAGAGGATCATTTTGTAGAGATGATCCTCACCCACAGACCCGAACTGAGT
Source organism: Thermotoga sp. Mc24 (assembly GCF_000784835.1). NCBI lineage: Bacteria > Thermotogati > Thermotogota > Thermotogae > Thermotogales > Thermotogaceae > Thermotoga > Thermotoga sp. Mc24. Next base: position 322,690 of record NZ_JSFH01000009.1, read on the forward strand.
AAGGAGGACGCCAGAGAACTTGCAGCGAAGGCCTTAGAAGATGTCGGGATAAACAGGAACAGACTGAAGGATTACCCGTTTCAGTTCAGCGGTGGAATGAGACAGAGGGTGATGATCGCCCTCTCCATAGTTCTCAATCCCGCTGTTTTGATCGCCGATGAACCCACTACATCTCTGGATGTGATAGTTCAGGCTCAGATAATGGAACTGCTTGAGAAGTTGACGAAAGAGCACAGAACCGCCATGATTCTGATCACCCACGATATGGGACTGGTCGCGGAAGCCGCAGACAGAATAGGGGTGATGTACGCAGGGCACCTCGTGGAACTCGCATCGAAAGAGAGGATATTCACCAATCCTCTTCATCCATACACCGTTGGTCTTCTGAGGTCTATTCCGAACACGGACGTGAACGATAAAGAACTGAGATACATTCCAGGCTCTCCTCCTGATCTTTCGAATCCCCCTGAAGGTTGCAGGTTCGCTCCAAGATGTGAGAAGGCAATGAAAATTTGCTGGGAGAAAGAACCACCGGAGTTCGAAATAGATGGAACGCGCGTGAAATGTTGGCTTTACGGAGGAGATCAAAATGGCACTGATTGAAGTGCAGAACCTTAAAAAGTATTTCCCTGTGAAACAGGGACCGATAGATGTGCTTTTGAGAAAACCCAGGAAGTTTGTGAAAGCGGTGGATGGTGTGAATTTTCAGATTGATGAAGGAAAGAGTCTGGGGCTGGTGGGGGAGTCGGGATCCGGAAAAACCACAACGGGAAGAGTCATTCTGAGACTTGAAGAACCCACCGATGGCAAAATCATTTTTGATGGTAGAGATATCACAAAACTCTCAAAAGAAGAAATGAGGAAGCTGAGAAAAGAAATGCAGATCATCTTTCAAGATCCAATGGCCTCTCTGAATCCATATATGAGGGTGGGAAAAGCCATAGAACACGCCCTTGAAATTCACGGAATCGGAGACAGATCGTCGAGAAAAGAGATGGTGCTTGAGATGTTGAGGAGAGTGAATCTGGAGCCCGCGGAGGATATCTACAGAAGGTATCCGAGGGAGCTTTCCGGTGGCCAGAGGCAAAGAGTTGTCATTGCCCGTGCTTTGATTTTGAAACCCCGTCTGGTGGTGGCAGATGAAGCGGTGGCTATGCTCGATGTTTCCGTGAGATCGCAGTTGTTGAGGCTCCTTCAGGAACTCAGAAAGGAATTCAACCTCACCATGCTCTTCATCACACACGACCTCGCTACGACCAAATACGTCTGCGACGAAATCGCGGTGATGTACCTCGGAAAGATTGTGGAGATCGGTGATTTTGAGGACATATACCTCAATCCAAAGCATCCTTACACACAGGCTCTTATATCCGCCGTACCGGAACCTTCTCTCAAGAAGAAAAAGAAGTTCATCCCTGAGGGAGAAACACCAAACCCGATAGACGTGCCATCTGGTTGTAGATTCCACCCGCGCTGCCCTTACAGAATGGATATCTGTATGAAAGAAGAACCTCAACTCAAGGCTGTGGAGGAAAATCATAAGGTGGCATGTCATCTTTACAACTGAAGGGAGGTAGTGGGTATGAAAAAGTTAGTCTGGTTGTTTCTGATCTTAACAGTAACGCTCTCCTTCGCGGCAAAAGACATCATCGTGGTGGGTACAACGGACAAAATCAGAACTCTCGATCCTGCCAACTGTTACGATTACTTTTCTTCAAACATCCTTCAAAACGTCATGGTTGGACTGGTTGATTACGAAATAGGAACCAGCGTTCTCAAGCCCGTTCTGGCAGAGAGATGGGAAGTCGATGAAACAGGAACGGTTTACACGTTCTATCTGAGAAAGGATGCAAAGTTCGAGGATGGAACACCCATCGATGCACACGTCTTCAAGTACTCTTTCGACAGGGTGATGAAACTGAATGGAGATCCGGCATTCTTACTCTCTGATGTCGTCGAAAAAACAGAAGTGGTGGACGACTACACCTTCCGTGTAACTCTGAAGTATCCATTCTCTGCGTTCGTTTCCGTCCTCGGTTACACCGTTGCGTATCCGGTGAATCCGAAGGTTTATCCAGCTGATTCCTTCTACGAAGGTATCCCGTCAGCTTCTGGTCCATACAGGGTCAAGGAATGGATCAGAGATGTGAGAATCGTTCTCGAAGCGAATCCGAACTACTTCGGTGAAAAACCAAAGACAAAGACCATCGTGATCAATTTCTATGAGAACGCTTCCACACTCAGATTGGCACTCGAGACGGGAGAAATCGATGTCGCTTACAGACATCTCGACCCCAGAGATGTTATCGATCTCGAGGGAAGAGAAGACATCGTCGTTTACAAAGGTAACAGTCCACAGATCAGATATCTGGTGATCAACGTCACACAACCCCCGTTCGACAACGTGAAGGTGAGACAGGCACTCGCCTATTCGGTGAACAGAGATGTCATAGTTGAAGATGTGTTCGTGGGACTTGCAAAACCACTGTACTCGATGATCCCGGAAGGCATGTGGGGACACAAGGATGTTTTCCCTGAAAGAGACCTAGAAAAGGCAAGAGCGCTCCTCAAGGAAGCTGGCTACGATGAGAACAATCCCCTCGTGATAGACCTGTGGTACACACCTTCACACTACGGAACGACAGAAGCGGATGTCGCTCAGGTGCTGAAAGAGTCGTTCGAAGAAACCGGTGTCATAAAAGTGAACCTGAAGTATGCGGAGTGGTCCACCTACGTGGAGTACTTCCTGAACGGAACGATGGGTCTCTTCCTCCTTGGATGGTACCCCGATTACCTTGATCCGGATGACTACGTCTGGCCGTTCCTCAGTGAGAGTGGTGCGAAATCCCTCGGTAGCTTCTACTCGAATCCTGAGGTAGAAAACCTGATGATAGAAGCGAGAAAACTCACCGATCTGGAAAAGAGAACAGAGATCTACTACAAAGTCCAGGAGATTCTTGCAAGGGATGTTCCTTACATACCGCTCTGGCAGGGAGTTGCAACCTGTGCAGCGAAAAAACAGGTGAAAGGAATTCTGCTTGAACCCACACAGATATTCAGATACTACATACTCTACTGGGAAGAGTGAACTCCGCCGCCCCTTCCCGGGGCGGCTTTCGGAGGTGCCGTGATGTCTCTTAAAAACTACGTGATAACAAGAATTCTCCTCGCTGCCCCCATGATATTCATCCTTCTGGCACTCATATTCCTGGTGCTCAGGATCATACCCGGGGATCCGGTGCTCGCTATTCTCGGAGGGAAAGCACCGAAGGAGGTCATCGAACAAAAGAGACACGAACTCGGTCTCGATAAACCTATCATCGTCCAGTTTTTCGATTACATCGGAGATCTTCTCAAAGGTGACCTGGGAAAATCTACACTGACGGGAAGACCCGTTTGGGAAGAAATAAAGGAGAGATTTCCCGCGACTTTGGAGCTGACACTCTTCGCTTTCATCGTAGCCGTTCTCATAGGCATCTTCTGGGGAAGCTTCGCTGCGTACAAAAGGGACAGTGGAGTTGATATAGGTGCCAGGATGTTTTCAATGGTGATGTACGCGGTTCCGGTTTTCTGGTTCGGTTTGATGATGCAGTACATCTTCGGAGTTATCTTGAGATGGCTTCCCGTTGGCGGACGATTGTCACCCACTATGAATTTGAAAGTGATAACGGGTATCTATTCGATAGATGCGCTTTTCACAGGAAACTGGGAAGCGCTGAAAGACGTTTTCGAACATCTCTTACTTCCGGGACTCACGCTCGGCCTTGTGATCTCCAGCGTCTTTGTCCGTATGGTGAGAAACAACACCGTTTTAACACTGGCCCAGGATTTCGTGAAGGCGGCTCGTGCTCGCGGTTTGAAGGAGAGGGTGGTTCTGTTCAGGTACGCCCTGAAAAACGCTCTGGTACCCATCTTCACGATGATGGGATTGCAGTTCGCACTCCTTCTGGGAGGTGCGGTCCTCACAGAAACCACTTTCTCATGGCCCGGTCTTGGAAGTTATCTTGTGATGAAGATCAGGTACAGGGACTTTCCTGCCATACAGGGCACGGTCGTTTTCTTCGCTTTGATCGTGGTGGTGATAAGCATTCTCGTCGACGTGATCAACGCTCTGATAGATCCCAGGGTGAGATATTGAAAAGAGCGGGACACGCCCGCTCACAGTAATTTTTCGAGATTCTTCTTCACTTCGTCTATGAACTCTTCGAGAGTGACATACTTGTCGATCGGTGGTTCTGTGAAGGGCTGAAGGTCTTTTGTGATCACACCAGATTCTATGGTGTTTATCACGGCCTTTTCCAGTTTGTCTGCGAATTCACACACCTCCGGTGTTCCGTCGAGTTCTCCTCTCTTTCTTATGGCACCTGTCCACGCGAAGATCGATGCGGTTGGATTCGTCGAGGTCTTTTCTCCCTTCAGATATCTGTAGTAGTGTCTCCTCACCGTGCCGTGGGCTGCTTCGAACTCGTAGACACCATCGGGGGAGACGAGAACCGACGTCATGAGACCGAGACTACCGAATCCTGAAGCGATCATATCGGACATGATGTCCCCTTCGTAGTTCATACAGGCCCAGAGCATACCCCCTTCACTTCTCAAAATCTGTGCAGCCGCATCATCTATGAGCATGTATCTGTAGTTCACGCCGGCTTTTTCGAGTTCTTCTTTTCTTTTGTCGACCTCTTCCTGGAAGATGTCTTTGAAGTACGCGTGGTACACCTTGGAGATCGTGTCTTTCGTCGCAAACCAGATATCGACCTTTTCAGAGATGGCGTAGTTTATACACGACTGAGCGAAGCTTCTGATCGATTTCTCCAAGTTGTGCATTGCCATGACAGTACCGTTTCCTTCGAATTTGTGTACGAGGAGTGTTTTGTTCTCTTTGTTTCTGACCACGAGTTCCACTTCCGCCGGGCCTTCCACTTTCACTTCCACAGCGTTGTATATGTCACCGTAAGCGTGCCTTCCTATGATGATCGGTTTCTTCCAGCGCTTCACTAGTGGTGGCACGTTTTTCACCATGATGGGTTTTCTGAAAACCGTTCCATCAAGGTACGCTCTGATCGTTGCGTTCGGACTCTTCCAGGCTTTCTTCAGATTGTACTCCTTTACCCTCTCCGCATCCGGGGTGATCGTTGCACACTTGACGCCGACACCGTACTTTTTGATAGCCTTTGCCGCTTCGATCGTGATCTGATCGTCTGTTTCATCTCTCTTCTCTATTCCGAGATCGAAGTAAACCAGCTGGATGTCGAGATAGGGAAGGATGAGTTTTTCTTTGATCATCTTCCACATCACGCGTGCCATCTCGTCACCGTCGAGTTCGACAATGGGGTTTTTAACCTTGATCTTCTCCACTCTTCGTACCTCCTTTTCTGTGATCGTTGCTATTATTAATGATACCATCCTTTTTTGGACTTCAGATGTGGAGTTTCATCGTTTCATTTAACGCTTTCGTGAAATTTGACTCAAGAGGAAATCGTTGCAAAAAGTAAAAGGGTGCGGAAGCACCCTCTTTCATTTAACGAGCAGAACACGGAGAGCGCCTTTTTCCTGAAGGGTCTTTGCAACATCTGGCGAATCCGTCACGTATATCCTGTCTCTTCTCACTTCGTTCGGTACGGTATCCACTTTCACAGCGTTTTTATCTTTTTTCAGAACGAAATCTGCGTCTTCTTTGGAAATTTCGATGATCAACGGCTCACCCACGAACGGATCGTCTTTCTTCAGGTAGGTCTGGAAGTCTTCTTTCAACTCCTGAGCGACGTATTTCAGAATCTTTATGAAGTTGTCTTTGTCCACGTAGCCAGGAAGGTATCCCAGACCTTCTTTTCCCTTGAAAAAGAAAAACGTAGGCGTTCCTCTCACACCAAATCCAGCGAAGAGATCCCTGTAGCTAACCGATTCCTCTCCCAGAACTTCCTTCGCAAAGAGTGTGGTTTTTTCATCTGTGGCGTACAGCTCAACGAAGACGAAGTTTGGAATCAGAATTTCCTGGAAATCTTCTTTCGGGAATACTTCTTTCTTGAACAGATTACAGTAGTAACAGGTTGGACTCGAGAACATCATGATCAGCTTTCTCTGGGTGATGTTTGCGAGTCTGTAGGCATCATCTAAAGTGAGGGCCAGTGAGATCACACTCAAAGCCAAAATCGCGATGATTAAGAACCTTTTCACAGTACCATCCTCCCATCAGTATGTGATGAACCTTCCCGTGAGAATGAGCACTCCAACGAGAACGAGTGAGAGAGAACCCACTACTTTGAGAACATTCATCCACACAGGTTTTTTGAAACTGACGCGGTTCAAAAGTCTGTTGACGAATCCTCCCATCAGTATGAACGGAATCGAAATACCCAGAGAGTAAAGGAAAAGAAGTACTCCTCCCTTCACCGGTTCTCTTCCACTCGCCACTATCGCGAGGATACTCCCCAGTATAGGACTCGAGCAGGGAATCCACACGAGTCCCACACTACCACCGAGTAAGAAACCATTCAGGAATCCTTCCCCTTTGTAGCGCCACACGTTGGGATTCTTTTTCATCTTCACAAGTTCAACATCGAACAGGTAAAACAATCCAAAGACTACGAGAGCAAGCCCGGAAATCCACGTGAGTATGTAAGTAGGAATGAAATTTCCAAACAGTCCAAAAAGGACTCCTATGACTGAAAAGAGAGAAGATATTCCCACGAAAAAACCTATGATCTTCAGGAAATCTCCTTTCGAGGCAAAGAGTACGCCAAGAAAAGCGGGGATCAGGGGCAGGACACACGGACTGAAAAATGCGAGAAAGCCATATCCGAGAGCCATCCAGTAACTCACTTCTGCGACGGCGAAACTCATGTTCTCTCTCCTCTTCATTTTTTCTACTGAAAAAGTCCAAAATAATTATAACACAGAAACACCCCCTCACAGCGAGGGGGCTAACGATTCAGTTTGAATGGTAGTACAGAAGCTTCACATCGATTTCATCGAGGGATTTCACGAACTTTTCATGGTCGATGTTTTCCACCCTGAGTGTGGCAAGGTAAGAATCCTTCCCTTCTTCGAAAAGTGTTGCGATGGAGATGATGTTCCCGCCTGCTTCGTAGATTCTCTTTGCCACTTCGAGAAGTTCACCCGGTTTGTCTGGCATTTCCATTGTGTACCTTATGGTTCCTTCCCTCTTGGTTCCGAATATCTCTACGAAGACCTTGAAGATATCAGTCTGTGTGATGATTCCAACAAGATGTCCCGCATCGTCAACTACGGGGAGTCCACTTATATCCTTCTCCTCCATTATCCTTGCCGCGTCTTCTATCGGTGTGTTTTCGTTCACTGTGACGACATCTTTTGTCATGATCTCCTCGATTTTGAGCTTGGAAAGAAGATAGTGGAGTTCCCAGATGTTTAGTGTCGTGGCTTTAGAGGGAGATGCGTAGAGAAGGTCCTTTTCTGTCACGATACCGACGATCTTTTCATCCTTCATCACTATGAGGCGTTTGATTTTGTTCTGTTTCATGAGTTTGAGGGCCTCAGAAAAAGAGGTCTCTGGAGCGATGGTGATGGGATTTCTCGTCATGAAATCCTTGACAAGCATGTTTTCCCCCCTTTATGCAACACCGAGATAGGCCTTTCTGACCATTTCGTTGTCCAGAAGCTCACTGGCTTTTCCTTCGAGAACGATCTGTCCAGTCTCGAGGACGTAACCGTAGTGGGCAACCTTCAAAGCACCGAGGGCGTTCTGTTCCACCAGGAGAATGGTGGTCCCCTCCTGGTTGATCTTCTGGATGACCTCGAAAACTTCGGAGACCAGGATGGGAGCAAGTCCCAGGGAAGGTTCGTCCATCATCAGAAGCTTTGGCCTGCTCATCAGAGCTCTTCCGATTGCAAGCATCTGCTGTTCTCCACCGGAAAGAGTGCCTCCGAGCTGTTTCAGCCTCTCTTTCAACCTCGGGAAAAGCGAGAAGATCCATTCCAGGTCACGTTTTATTCCTTCTTTGTCCTTCCGGTTGTACGCTCCCATCATGAGATTCTCATAGACGGTGAGTTCCGGAAAGATTCTCCTTCCTTCGGGAACCAGGGCTATTCCCATTCTGTTTATCACGTGGGCTGGCTTGTTTGTTATGTCCTGGCCGTTGAAGATGATCTTTCCTTTCTGCGCTCTCACGAGTCCTGCTATCGCGGAGAGTGTTGTGGTTTTTCCCGCACCGTTTGCTCCGATCAGCGTTACGATCTGACCTCTCGGGACTTTCAGGTCTATTCCCTTGATGGCGTGGATCGCACCGTAGTAAACGTGGAGAGACTGGACTTCAAGGACGATGTCAGACACTCTCCCACTCCCTTCCGAGGTACGCCTCTATCACACGTGGATCGTTCTGAATCTCCTTCGGCGTTCCTTCCGCTATGATTCTACCGTAGTCCATCACTATGATTCTCTCACAAATTCCCATGACCACTTTCATATCGTGCTCTATGAGAAGCACCGTTAGGTTGAAGTCCTTTCTGATCTGTTTTATGAACTCCATGAGGTCCTCTGTTTCCTTCGGGTTCATACCTGCGGCGGGTTCGTCCAGCAAGATCAGCTTTGGTTCCGTTGCAAGGGCTCTGGCTATCTCCAGTTTTCTCTGCTCTCCATACGGAAGCGAGGAAGCCTTCTCGTACATCACCTTTTCGAGTCCTACCCTCTTGATGAGGTCTTTGGCTCTTTCCACCATTTCTTTTTCTTTCTTCAAATATCCGATTTTCGTGACAGCCCTCCAGAACCAGAAACGTCCGTGGCCCTTTCTCGGTTTTCCGTGCTTCACAAGAATTCTGTCTGCATCGGGATTGGAGAGAACGTGGTGCTGAGCCACAAGAACATTTTCGAGAACGGTCATGTCAGAAAAGAGCCTGATGTTCTGGAAAGTCCTTGCGATTCCAAGGTGTGTGATCTGGTACGGTCTCAACCCCGTGATATCTATATCGTTGAACACGATTCTTCCCTTCGTAGGGGTGTATATACCCGTTATCACGTTGAACACGGTTGTTTTTCCCGCACCGTTTGGTCCTATGAGTCCGACGAGTTCTCCTTCTCTGATCTCGTTGGTGAAATCGTCCACCGCTAAGAGTCCACCAAACTGCATTGTCACATGATCCAGAAGGAGGAGAGGTTTCTTGGAAAGATCCGTGACCGTCATTTCTCTTCACCACCCTTGCGACGAGCAAAGAGCCATCTGTAAAGGTTGTTCCAGGTGAGTTCTTCCCTTCCCATGATACCCCTCTGCCAGAAGATCATCACAAGGATAAAAATGGCGGATATCACGAGGATCCTCATTCCCTTTATACCGGGAACGTGTATGCCGAAGAACGTGAAAGGCTCTTCCAGATCCCTGAGCCACTCGAAGAGTATGGCGAAGAGAGCGGCTCCTATGAGCGAACCCGATATGCTGCCGAGTCCACCCAGAACTATCATGATGAGAACGTAGAAGGTGAGCATGGGACCGAGTGTGGTCGTTCTGGGATCTATCGTGGTGAGCCAGTGCGCGTAGAGCGAACCAGAAACACCCGCAAAGAAGGCTCCTATGACGAAAGAGAGAAGCTGATGTTTGAAAACATTTATTCCCATGGCTTCGGCTGCTATTCGGTCTTCTCTGATGGCCTTCAAAGCCCTTCCGTAGCTACTGTTCACAAGGCTTGCCATGAACAGAACCGTTACAAACAGCCAGCCGTAACACCACCAAATATTTGAGTATTCCGGAATTCCCTTGAGACCGAGAGGGCCGTTTGTGATGCTGATGGCGTTGAGGGCGATGATCCTTATCACCTCTGCGAACCCAAGGGACGCTATCGCGAGGTAATCACCGGAAAGCCTCAAAACCGGCCACCCTATGAAAAAAGCGAAGACGGCTGCCAGAACACCGCCTGCCACTGTGGCGGTGAAGAAGTCGGTGTGCGCGTTCGCAAGCCAGGGAACGATCGGCTCTATTATGAAAGACATCGCTTTCTGCTCTGGTGAAAGTGTGAGAAGAGACGCCGTGTAAGCACCTATCAGGATGAAACCGGCGTGTCCAAGAGAAAAGATACCCGTGATACCGTTTATCAAGTTCAAACTCACCGCCATGATACCGTATATGGCGATGAGCCTCACTACTCTCAGCTTGTAGCTGTCCATGTATCTATCGGCCAGATAGAGAAGAAGGGCCACGAAGATCAGGAAAACAACCGTGAGAATGAAATTCGTTCGTGCAGATAGTTTCTTCTCCATCTTCATCACACCTTTTCCACGATTTTTTTACCGAGAAGTCCTGAAGGTTTGACGAGCAGTATGACGATCAGAATGATGAAAGCGAACGCGTCCCTGTAACCCATAAAAGCCGGAAAATAAGCTGCGAGGAATATCTCAATGAGACCGAGAAGAACACCACCGAGAACAGCTCCGGGGATCGAACCTATTCCTCCAAACACCGCCGCAATGAAAGCCTTGAGACCTGGCATGAAACCCATGTAAGGATGTACATTTGGAAATCTCATTGCCCACATGATCCCACTCGCAGCAGCGAGTGCCGAACCGAGGGCAAACGTAAAACCGATGACGGCGTCCACGTTGACACCCATGAGAGCAGTCGTTGGAATATCCATGGAAATCGCTCTCATAGCCATACCGATCTTCGTTCTGTAAACGATGAAGAACAAAACTATCAGAATGACGACGGTGATGAAAATCACGAGAAACGTGAGGAGTGGTATTCTGGCTCCCGCTACAGTCAGTACCTTGTTCAGTATGGTCCTGTCCTTGAAGACCTTCAGAAAAGACTTGGGAATGGCACCGAACACGACCACAGCGAGACTCTCAAGGAAGAAAGAAACACCGATAGCGGTGATAAGAGCGGAAATCCTGGGAGCGTTTCTCAGAGGTTTGTAAGCAACTCTGTCTATGAGAAAACCCAATAGCGCTGCTCCGAGGATCGCTACGATGGCAGAAAAAAGTGGATTCAGAGAAAGAAGAGTAGCAGCGTAGAAGGCGAAGTAAACACCCATCATCATAACATCGCCATGGGCGAAATTGATGAGCCTCAGAATACCATAAACCATGGTGTAACCAATCGCTATGAGCGCGTACAAACCTCCGAGCATGATTCCGTTGAAGAGATTCTGGAGGAAGAATACCACTCTTTCACCTTCCTTTCTTCAATCAAAGAAAGCGAAGCCCCTGAGGGGCCTCGCTTTTGCTTGTTTTAATGGAAATTTTTACTTGAGATCATCAGGATTGATGACAGCCTCAAAGTCAACTGAACCGTTCTTCACAACGTTTACAACGACGGATTTGATGGCGTCTCCGTTCTTGTCGATGTTTATGATACCGCTGGCACCGTTGAAATTCTCTGTTTTTCTGATCTCTTCAGCGATCTTTTCCCTGTCAAAGCTTCCTGCCCTTTCGATCGCGTCGAGAAGCACCATGTAAGCATCGTATCCGAGAGCGTTGAGCGCAGCTGGTTCTTTTCCGTATTTCTCCTTGTACACTTCAACGAACTTCTTTGCAACAGGGTTGCTGGCTGCCTTCGGATGGTAGTGTGTGGTGAAGAGGAGTCCTTCCACTGCTTCTCCACCGATTTCTATGAGTTCCGGTGCGTCTGCACCATCACCTGCCAGAATGTAACCGGTGAATCCAAGCTGTCTTGCCTGTCTGGAGATGAGGGCGATCTCCGGGTAGTACCCTGTTATGTAGATTGCATCCGGGTTGAACGACATCGCAACGGAAAGCTGTGCGGAAAAGTCCTGATCACCGCTTCTGAAGAGCACGCTCTTCACCTGTCCGCCGAGTTCAGTGAACTTGTCTTTGAAGAAATTAGAGAGTCCGACGCTGTAGTCCTGCTCGACATCCGTGAACACAGCTACTCTTTTTGCACCCAGATTTTTGTAAGCGAATACTGCCATGGCTGATCCCTGGAACGGGTCGATGAAACAAACCCTGGATACGAACTTTCTTCCCTGTGTTACGAGTGGATTCGTGGAGGCAGGAGTCACCATAGGAACTTTGTTCTCTTCTGCAATAGGTGCTACGGCAAGAGAATGTGCACTGGCCACTTCACCGATTATTGCGAGGACCTTTTCTTTGTCAATGGCTCTTGCTGCTGCGTTCGCTGCTTCTGTTTTTTCACTTCTGGTGTCGAGGAGAACGAGTTCTACCTCTTCTCCCAAAACTGTTGGTTTCTCTTCGTGAGCGATCTGAATTCCTTCCCACACCATTCTTCCAAAAGCGGAAATACCACCCGTCATTGGAAGAATCACAGCGATCCTAACGGCCGAGAAAAGACTCAAAACCGTAAATACAAGAAGAACCGTTACCAGTACCTTCCTCATATCTCTTCCCTCCCCTCACAAGAATGATTTTTATAAGTATTTTACAGGCTCACCATAAAACGGTCAAGAAATCCTTTTGAATCTTAATGCAGATTTTTCTGGGGGTTAATGTTTGCCTTTTTCAGTTCTTTCTCTGATTCCGAGAAAATCTTTGCTATTTCTTTCTCAGGCAGTTTTATTCCTTTTCCTGCATATTTACTTTCGACGTACAGCTCGGTCAAACCTCTAAAGTGTCGAAACTTTTTCCCGGATATCAACTCGTACGGAGTGAGATGTTCCTTCCCTGGAAAATATTTCCACCTCAGGAAGAGGTACGCGTCTTCTAACGTGTGTATTTCTTTCCGTTCAGTGCGATGTTCCTTTTTTTCAACATCTTCTTTTTCTTCCTCTCTCGATTCTTCCGTTTCAATTTCTTCGCTCGACGTTTTCAACGTTCTAAGGAAGAGCTTCAAAGTGGTGTGGAAGAACAACAAAGCCACGAAAAGAGAAACAACGGTTAGGATCCATCTTACCAAATTCCATGAAGGATTTCTTTCGATTTCAACGATAGTTACGGAAGCGGAAGGAGTGGACGAAAGCATCTGACCTACTGGTGTGAGTTCTGGAATTCCTACGTCGAGGTTCACGTTCTGAACCACCATGTTTACAAACAACACGAACAGATAAAAACTGACCACAAAAACACCGAGAGCAGCAAGGACATAATGTGACACCTTTAAATTCATTCGAAACTCTTTGAAGAAAACAGCAACGAGTAGCACCACACCTGCCACAGCGACCCAGAAAATGACTTCCCAGAGAAGTTTCATGGCAGAGCTTCCACTCTGGGTGAATTTTTCTATCACGACCACAACGTTCCTCACCATCTGTTGAACTGATACACCACTTTCTGGCTGATGCGTTTCTGGAAGAAGGAATGGAAGTCTGAATTCTGGAACAAAAGCCAGGAGTGGAACCACAGAAGCGTAGAGGAACTTCTTCTCATAAAGGAAAAAGAGGGCCATAGTTCCGGAGGCAAAAAGGAATGAAGATGGATTTTTCTCAAATATCAACGAAAGCACGAAAAAGAAGACCAGCGAATACACTTTTGACCTTTCACTTTCGAAGTCTGAAAATACAAGAAAGAAAGTAACTATGAGAGATGCGAAAATCAAGTCTTTTTCTTTTGAAAGTATCCAGAGGAGGATCCCTGCGATCGGAAGAACGATCAAGTAGGCTCTGGAGATTCTCTTTAATATCGCTGCTACCGCTGAGCCTGAAAGGAGCCACAGAGAGTAGATGTTGATATCTTTCATCAGAACCAGAAGTAAAGCGCTACCAAACAACACATCATGGAACACTTTCTACAACCTCCTGAACGGTCATGTTCTCCCGCACTCCTCTCACGATCACGTGGTTCTCTTCGAGTAGCTTCACCTTTTCCAGAAGATCGAGGAGATCTTTCCTCATGAGGAGATAGCTCCTGAAAGGCTTCGTGTTTGGATCGCGTAAACCGTATGGTATGACAAATACTATCAATTTTGAAACCTGAGACCTCACTCTGAGAAGTAAGGGAAGCTCCTGCTCCGTCAGGTGTACGCAGAAAAGGAGAACAGTATCTGAAGGATCAAATACGACCGTCTCCAGGACACTCTTCGTATCGAAACGAGGATTGTCCGTTCCTCTCACGGTAGCGAGCAGTTCAAAATCCATCACCCAGTCTCGATCGTGATTTTTCCAGATTTCTTCACCTATGACTGTTAATTCCACAGGTGTGTGACGTTCTTTCAGGTCTTTCACCACGCTCGCTACAAACCGCACCGCTTCATCTTCGTAGTACCTCCTCAGTTCTTTCCAGACTTCTCCCAGCTGGACATCTTTTGGAAGGTTCAAATCGAGAAAAATCTTCACCCTTCCCAGTGCGGTGTGATCGTGTTCTTTCACGAGCAACCTTCCATATCTCGCGGAGGCCTTCCAGTGTATTCTGTTCATCGGTTCTCCGTTGTAATCTCTGAGTCCCTTCAGCATCGTGTTGTCGTCGAGAAGCCTCTGGGGACTTTTTCTACCCGGCAGGAGCTCTTTCAGGGCCTCTTTGTAGAATTCGATCGGCACGTACTCGGGAAAAACGATCACCTCGTCCTCTGCGTTGAACTCCTTTTCCACAGAAAAAGTTGCGAACGTGTCTTCGATTTTTATGGAAAATCCCTTCAGGATCTTTCTTCCACGTGTTCCAAACGAGAAAATGAACACCAGCTTTTCCGAAGAAGATGGTCTCAGAGAAATTTCTTCGGTATCTTTTTTGAAAAACCTGACGGGAGAAAGACTCGGATTGAGTTTCATCGAAATCCGCAAGAGGCCGGAATAGCTGATCTCGTAGATCATCTCTGCTTTTTCATCCACGAAGAGTCTGGTTTTTGTGATGTGCCTTTCTATCTTTATTTTTGGAATGGCTTTCAGAGTCAAGAAGAGATCCAACCACCTTGTTGCGGTAAAGAAAACCATCAGAAGAAAAATGTTGTTCTGTGTGAGGATCCATACTGCAACGGAAAAGATTGTGAGAATCACAAGTGGTTTCTTCCTTACCCTCATTTGACCACCTTCACGCGGTCGAGAATTTCTCTCACTATATCCTCCTTTTTCTCCCTTTTGAGTTTGGACTCCGCAGACTGGATCACTCTGTGGGGTATCACGTACACAGCGGCTCTTTTCACGTCGTCTGGAAGGACAAAATCTCTCCCATCCATGAAAGCGAGAGCCATGGAGAAGTGCATGAGGGCTATACTTCCACGGGGGCTCATGCCCAAAAGAAGCGACGGATGATTTCTTGTGGCACTGGCTATATCGACGATGTATTTCTTCACTTCATCACTCACAAAAACATTCCTCACCTTTTTTTGAAGTTCTGAAAGCTCATCAGGGTTCATGACCGGTTCCAGCTGACTTATGGGATGTTCTTTTTCCTGGGATGTGAGCATCTGAATCTCTGCTTCTTCATCGGGATACCCCATCTTCACGCAGATCATGAAGCGGTCGAGCTGAGCTTCCGGGAGGGGGAAAGTCCCTTCGTACTCGATTGGGTTTTGTGTAGCGATCACGAAGAATCTCTCAGAAAGCTTGTGTGTGATTCCATCCACAGTCACTTGACCTTCTGCCATTGCCTCAAGGAGCGCAGATTGTGTTCTCGGTGTTGCCCTGTTTATCTCGTCCGCGAGGAGAACATCGGTGAACACGGGCCCCTTTTTAAAGACAAAGTCTTCTTTCTTTCTATCGTATATGTACAGACCGGTAAGATCTGTCGGAAGGAGGTCCGGTGTGAACTGAACCCGTCTGAAATCCACTCCAAGGGATAGCGCAAGGGCTCTTGCAAGCATCGTCTTTCCAACTCCTGGCACATCTTCCATGAGAACGTGCCCTTTTGCAAGAAGCGCTGCGACAACAACTTCGATGGCTTCTCTCTTTCCTTTTATCACCTTTTCGATGTTGTTTATCACCCGCTCTATCAACCCAGGATCCCTCCAGAATAGTGTTTGCATACTTCAAAGTATACCAGTTTTTCTATCAAATTCTCAATTTTTAGAATACACGTTGAATTTTAATGCAGAAATTTCACCAGTACTGGTGTATAATTCTTCAGAAGAAAAAATACCCCAGGAGGTGTTGTTGTGAATCTAGAAGACAAGATCTCAAAGATAGGCCGAAACATGAAATCCTCCATCATCAGGGAAATTCTCAAATTTGCTGCGGACAAAGATGCCATTTCTTTCGGAGGGGGAGTGCCCGATCCTGAGACTTTTCCGAGGAAAGAACTTGCAGAAATCGCAAAGGAAATCATAGAGAAAGAGTACCATTACACCCTTCAGTACTCCACAACGGAAGGCGATCCCGTTCTTAAACAGCAAATTTTGAAACTTCTGGAGAAGATGTACGGTATCACAGGACTCGACGAAGACAATCTGGTATTCACCGTTGGATCCCAGCAGGCACTGGATCTAATTGGAAAACTCTTCCTCGACGATGAGAGTTACTGCGTCCTCGATGATCCCGCATACCTCGGAGCCATAAACGCGTTCAGACAGTACCTTGCGAACTTCGTGGTGGTCCCGCTCGAAGACGACGGAATGGATCTCAATGTTCTGGAAAGAAAGCTTTCCGAATTCGACAAAAATGGAAAAATAAAACAGGTGAAGTTCATCTACGTTGTTTCGAACTTCCACAACCCAGCGGGAGTCACGACTTCTCTGGAGAAGAGAAAAGCGCTCGTCGAAATCGCAGAAAAGTACGACCTCTTCATAGTAGAAGACGATCCCTACGGTGCTTTGAGGTACGAAGGAGAAACTGTGGATCCCATCTTCAAGATAGGTGGACCAGAAAGGGTGGTTCTTCTCAACACGTTCAGCAAAGTCTTGGCACCGGGTCTCAGAATAGGGATGGTGGCGGGAAGCAAGGAGTTCATCAGAAAGATCGTTCAGGCAAAGCAGTCTGCGGATCTGTGCAGTCCCGCTATCACTCATCGTCTCGCTGCCCGTTATTTGGAGAGGTACGATCTTCTCGAGCAGTTGGAACCCACCATCGAACTCTACAGAAGAAAGAGAACGGTGATGCTCAACGCTCTTGAAGAGTACTTCTCCGACATACCAGGCGTGAAATGGGTGAAATCGGAAGGTGGTCTCTTCATCTGGCTCACCCTTCCCGAGGGTTTCGACACCTGGGAGATGTTCGAGTACGCGAAGAGAAAGAAGGTGTTTTACGTTCCTGGAATGGTTTTCAAAGTATACGACGAGCCGAGTCCCTCTATGAGGCTTTCCTTCTGTCTGCCGCCAGATGAAAAGATCGTTGAAGGGATCAAAAGGCTCAAGGAAGTTGTCCTCGAGTACGGCAAGGAAAAAGGTCTTCTGTGAGGAGTGATAGAATGTTTCTGGAAAAACTGGTTGAGATGGCTCAAGGAAAGGGAAAAAAGCTCGCAGTTGCGGCTGCGAACGATGATCACGTGATAGAAGCTGTCTGCAGGGCTTGGAAAGAGAGAGTGTGCGAGCCCGTTCTGTTCGGTCCAGAGGAAGAGATCACCAGGATCATCGAGGAACTCGTCCCTGAATGGAAGACGCCCCAAATCGTAGATTGTCCCCCAGAAGAAGCGGGAAGACTCGCTGTGGAGGCCGTTTCAAAGGGAGAATGCGATTTTCTGATGAAGGGAAAGATAAAGACAGGAAATTTGATGAAGATCTATCTGGACGAAAGGTACGGACTTCGAACGGGAAAAACGATGGCGATGGTGAGCGTGATGGAGATACCCGATTTCCCGAGGCCTCTCATAATCTCCGATCCCGGTATGCTGATAAGCCCCACTCTGGAACAGAAGGTTGACATGATAGAACACTGTGTTCGAGTGGCAAACGTCATGGGTTTAGAAACACCGAAAGTTGCCGTTGTCGGTGCCATAGAAGTCGTGAATCCAAAGATGCCCATCACGATGGAAGCGGCCGTTCTCTCGAAGATGAACCAGAGAGGGCAAATAAAAGGGTGTATCGTCGATGGGCCCTTCGCGCTGGACAACGTTGTGTCGGAAGAAGCGGCGAAAAAGAAAGGGATACAAAGCCCTGTGGCGGGAAAGGCCGACATCTTGATACTGCCAGATATAGAGGCGGCGAACATTCTGTACAAAGCTCTGGTTTTTCTTGCTAAAGCGAAATCCGCATCTATCATTCTTGGTGGGAAAGTCCCTGTAGTTCTCACATCACGTGCAGACTCGGAAGAAACGAAGTTTTATTCCATAGCCCTCTCGGCGGTCTTCGCTTAGAAGACACACTTTTTCAGAACGTCGAGGAGGATCAGGTTGGAGAGGAAGCCATATCTCTCGTAGTTTTTTCTGAACTCTTCTTCCGTTTCCTTTCCACATATGTCAACGATCGTCTTTATGGCGAGGAACTTCTTCTCGTTCTCGTGGCACACTTTTGCCACAGCGGCGGAGTCCATATCGACACAGAGGGCTCCCGTTCTTCTTTTTATCTCCTCGGCTTTCTCCTTCGCTGTCACAAAGGCGTCTCCGCTTGCTATCAGTCCTGTCTTGATTTCTCTGTTTGAATAAGCGATCACCTTGTCTTCGAGATCTTCACTGCCCGAGACGATGATTCCTTCATCACCAAGGGCCGTTTCGAAATCGTACTCGACGTAGGAATCTCCTATCACGACATCCCCAACTTCAACACCTTCCAGACCACCGGCGTTTCCCGTCAAGAAAACAGCATCTATGTTGAACCTGTCCAGAAAAGCCTGAGTAACGAGCGCGGCCTCTACCTTCCCGATGAAACCGTAGCTCACGACCACCTCGTTTCTTCCTACAACTCCCCGCTGGTAGTATCTTTTCAAGAGACGTCCTTTTTCCAGGACTTCCATCTCTTTAAGCATGGGTTCCACTTCTATCTTGAACACACCGAGAACCAGGATCACGTTCCCACCTCCAGATGAGAAAAAGGGGCGCAGTGCCCCTTCACTCTCTCTGTCCAAGATACCTGTCGAGCTGGAAGATCACAGACATCTGACCATTTGCCTTTTCTAAAAGATCGAGGATTTCTCTCACCTGGTCTTCTTCTTCCACCTGCTCGTCAACGAACCATTTGAGGAAACTCACGGTGGCGTGATCTTTCTCTTCCAAAGCGAGTTCCAGGATGTTGTAAATCGACTGGGTGACGAATTCTTCGTGTTTCAGAGCCGCTTCAAAGGCGTCTTTTATTCCGTTCCAATTCGAAGGTGGCTTCTCTATGGCTTCGAGTTCGACCCTTCCTCCTCTTTCGTAGATGTATTCGTAGAACTTCATCGCGTGAGTTAGTTCTTCCTGCGCTTGCTTTTTCATCCAGTGGGCAAAACCCTTGAATCCTTCAGCATCGAAGTAAGTTGCCATCGAAAGATAGAGATAGGAAGAGTAGATCTCCCTGTTCAACTGATCGTTGAGCGCTTTTCTCACTTTTTCTGAGATAACCATCATCTCACCTCCTACTGTACAATTCTACCACTTGCCACACTTTTGCCACATTTTTCTGTTAATAATCGAAATGGAGGTGAAATTATGAGGAATGGTTTCACGATCGTGGAGCTTTTGATAACTATAGCTGTTCTTCTCATCGGAATACTCTTGGTTCTGGGATTCACAACGAGAACAATTGTTGCCACTGTTCAGTCGTTTACCACGATCGAGTTAGCGGACGATCTTTTGAAGGCAGCGATGGAAATAAGAAAGGAAATCCTGAAAGCTGGACCTAGAGCGGATCAGATTTATTTTGATCCGGAGAATCCTGAAAAAATTTCTTTCCTTGTGAATGTTCCTTTCGGTGGAGAAAAGTACTATTCCAGGAACTACACATACACTATCACATTTGAAAAACCGGACATCAAATTGTACATCTTCCAGGAAGATTCGAACAGCACAGATACGAGGATACTCGTAACGGATGTTTCAACCTGCACATTTTTGGCGGGTGCCGGTACTGTCTCCTTTGTTATAGGAAAAGAAAAACACAACATCGAAAGAACCTATTTCATGAGCGTAGCCCTTCCCAATCTGAAGTGAAGGGGTGATCTTTATGAGGAATGGTTCCATTCTTGTGACCACTGTGATAATTCTGGTCATCGTTTCCGTTCTGGGAATCTCTGTGTTCTTCGCGTTCAATCAATATCGTGAAAATGTGGGATTGACCGCTCAGAGACTGGAGGCTACTTACAGAGCTTCAAATATCCTGAGTCTCGGTGTTGCCTGTCTAAAAAAGCACTTCGGTTTTTCAGGAATGGAAATCAACTGGTCCACTGGAAGTGTGACATGGTTTGATGATTTCAGAAAGAGAGTTCTGCTTCAGTCAGATGGAGATGCCTGGGAGAATGTTTTCTCATTGCTGGACACAGAAAAATACTACAATCTTTCTTCAGACATCGATTTCTCTACTGAAGCATCAAAATTGGGATTTTCTAACTTTGAAGCAGTAGCCATTCCGTTCGAGAACAACCCGTTCTTTGCTCTGCTTGTTGTAAGAGCACAAGTCGGAAAGGCTGTGGTTTACAAATACGCTGTTCTTTCTTCAGACTTTCTGAACAAGTACGCGTATTTCACAGAAAAAGAAACAAGACCGGATGGAGATAAGATATACTTCATCACCCAAGATATTATCGATGGGCCTTTCAGATCCAACGATGTGATACACGTGGAAGGAAAGCCTCTTTTCAAGGGAAGCGTGGAGTTCAAGGATATCGATATCGATTTGGAAGCAGGAGAAGGCCCAAGGTACGAAAATCCGCCTCCGAAGTATCTGACTGACGAAGACATACAGAAATACAACATAGAAAAGATAAAAGACTATTACGCGAGAGAAATCGAAAGGATAGCGAAGCCAGCGTCTGAAGTTGTTCTTTCGAGTGAACCAGTGGGGATCGAGCTTCCGTCAGCTATGATCGTTGAAGAAAAAGAAGGTTGGTACTGGTGGGGAGAATATCAATGGAGATACTACAAGAAACAGCTGGAGCCGGTCTATATAATCGAATTCAATGCACCGAGGGGAAACAGTGGAAATGACTATCTAATAAAAGTAAAATACAAAGAAATTTACAGAGAATACTTAAGCAACAATCGAAAGGATTGGTATTTCATTCAAGAAAGCGAAGGTAGAGAAGTTAATCTTTTCCACATCAAACCCAAACCGAACAGCGATCAGTACCATCTTGTTCTCCAGGGGGAGGAAGCAAGACGACTTCTTGATCTCGACAGAAACGAGTACGATATCTACTTCAACGGTGTTATCAAAACAGACAGTGATGTTTATCTAAGAAATGCAAGCAGTCAAGAAAACCAAGAAAACATAAAACCCATGTTCGTCGATGGAAGGTACACCATCGTTGCGAACAACATCTACATAGAAGACCACATCATCTACAACGATTACAGAGAAATTCTGGAAGAAATTGCCGATAAGGAAGGAATAAAAGGAAACTCCGATCAAAAAGTTGCACAGGTTTTGATCAGAAAACTCGATAAGAACGGAAACATCGAAGAAGACTACTCAGAACTTTTGAAGAATCACGAATCAGACGATTTCCTCAATCTTGTGGCGTACAAGAATGTGGTGATCACCGACAAAAAGCCCAACATGAAGATTTTCGCCAGTATATACGCTTTCACCGGAAGCTTTTATGTGAAAGATTACGATAGGGGAGATCCTGTTGGCGAGCTCACCATTTTTGGTTCTCTTGCGCAATACGTGAGAGGAGCCGTTGGAACTTTCACTTCGGCGTGGTGGTCGAAGGATAGAAAACCCGTTGTTTTAACAGGTTACCGTAAAAACTACATCTACGACTGGAGAATCCTCAAGGGGTTTTCTGTGTTTGGTACCCCCACTGTGCCGAAGGAATCGAACATACTCAATGTGAGAGAGGTGTATTGACATGAGAAATGGGAGTCTTATAGTTGAAACTTTGATAAGTCTGTTTCTCATTCTTCTCACCGTCGTTATATTCACAACGATCATTGTGGGAGTGGCAAAAAATGTGACACTCACCGAAAAATCCATTGAAACCTTTCTTTTTACCAACTTTGCGTACGATTTTCTTTCCAAGTACGGGGTTGGACATTTGATAGAACAAGGTGTGTACGAAGAGATAAACAGAGAATTCTGGAAAGACAAATGGAACGATCAAAATCCTCCTTTTCCTCATATTGATTCTTCGGGTTCAACCGTTGAGGATGTTGTTTTGCCCAGCAGCAGTGATGTGAAATACAAAAAAATCACGTTGAAGATAAAAATCAACGAAGGAGCTTCAATAGAGAGAATTGTTATAATAGGGGATTAAATTTTCCTGCCAACTGACCGATATATATAAATGGAAAATTGGATGTGGAGGGATCCACGATGAGGATCGATCCCACGGATGGGAAAGGAAACGAGGTGCTTCATAGAGAAATAACAAGAAGGGAACTACATGTGAAAGAGAACGGATCAACACCCGTCGCTGAGATGAAAAAACAGCAGGAAGAGGACGTTCAGAGAGCTATAGAAGAATTCTCGAAGAAGCTGGAAAAACTGAGAAAGATCTTCAGAGGAGAAGCCGAATTCAGGTACGACGGCGAATTGAACATGGTGATCGTGAAGATAAAAGACACCGAAACTGGGGAGATCATAAGGCAGATTCCTCCTGAGGTGATGGTGAAAATCGCAAAGAGTATAAACGAACTGCTTGGGATTCTCGTAGACGAAAGGGTGTGATCGCATGGACCTGAGTAAAATAGCGAGCACCATAAATATGAGATATTACTCACAGCTGGGTGGTTTCCAGGTGGGGGGAGCTGTCAGCGGACTCGACACCCAGTCCATCATAAACGCTATTCTCGAAGCAGAAAGCCAGCCGCTTCAAAATCTCACAGAAAAGTACGAAAAGTACGAGCTCATGCAAGAAGCCTACACAGAAGTGAAGACCAAACTCAGAGAGTTCAGAGATCTGGTCTACGGTTTCAAACTCAAGAGTACCGTTGTCCAGAAAACAGCCGTTTCTTCCAGTTCTATTCTTTCGGCTGAAGCTTCCTCTGTAGCCGTCACGGGTGTGTACCATGTAAAGATCGTTCAGACCGCAACTTACACCACGTTGGCTGGAGCGAGTGAAGTTGTTCCACCTCCCGATTCAACGAAGACGTTTGGGGAACTCGATTACATGTACACACCTCAGGAAGGAACTGTAAGACTGTACAACAACGAAACGGGAAACTACGTGGAAGTCCAGGTTCTCTCCACAGATACCATAGACGATATTGTCAACAAGTTGATCAGCGCTCTTTCATCTGCTGGAATAACTGGAAGCGTCAGCTACGATATTAACACCGGAAAGCTCAGCATCACTTCCGATAAGAATTTCTCGCTCGTTGATATCACGGGAAACTTCACGAAGGTGTTTCACCTGGATGAAGCCAGCCTGAATTACAGCGGTGGGAATTATTCTCTCACCAGTACTGCCTCTGTGAGCGGGCTTTCCACAGCGAAAACTCTCCAGCAGATTGCCACGTACACTTCAAAGACCATAATAAGTGGAAAGGTGAAGATAAACGGTGTGGAGATAGATGTGGATCAGAACGACACGTTGTCTTCTCTTATAGAGAAGATAAACGACAGCGAAGCCGGGGTTACCGCCAGTTATGATTACCATGCGAACAGAGTTGTGATCATTTCAAAGACCTCTGGTCCCGAGGCCATCACCCTGGAAGACACATACGGGACGGGTTTGTTCTCGCTTCTTGGAATAGAAAATCACAGTCTCTACGTGGGTCAGAAGGCTCATCTTCAGATCAGTATGGACGGCACGAACTGGGCGGATGTGTATTCAGACACGAATGACGTGGAGTACAACGGTGTCACTTTCCACATCTCTGGAATGACATCCGAGACGATCACCGTTGACGTGAGAGTCGATACGGATACGATAGTTGAAAAGATAAAAGAATTCGTGGATAAATGGAACGAAACGATGGATTATCTGAACGAAAAGCTCACAGAAGAGCCGATAACCGATAAATCCGAAGAAGAGATGACAGAAGAAGAGAAGATGAAAGGGGTTCTGAAAGGAGACGATCTGTTAGAAGAGATCTTCTCCCGTCTCAGAGGATTCATCACGTATAAAGTTGAAGGAGACATAAACTACCTCTGGGAACTTGGGATCAGCACAGGAGACATAGGAACCGGATACGAGAACATGATGAAGGGTCATCTCGAAGTGGATGAGGAGAAACTGAGGCAGATAGTGGAAGAGGATCCAGACAAGGTGTGGGAATTCTTCGGTGGGGAGAACGGTTTTGCCACACAGCTCGACGATTATCTATGGGAACTGGTGAAATTCAACGGCAGGATCGATCAGGTCGCGGGAATAAGCGGTCGAATAGAAAGAGAACAGAGATTCCTCGCCACACAGATAGCGAGCTGGATCGAAAGGCTCTCCAAGAGAGAACAGGAACTCTGGAGGAAGTTTTCGGCCATGGAGGAAGTGATCTCTCAGCTTCAGTCCCAGGGAAGCTGGATCTCTCAGGCGTTGCAAAGTAATAATAAGTGATTTTTTTTGTATGACTTTCGATTTAAAAATCGATCTTTTTAAACGAAGAGCAACCTCTTGAAGGTTGCTCTTTTTGTTTTCTAGTTACTTTGATTATTTGACTGGTACAATAGAGGCATCTATGATATAATGATAGTAAAATAACTCTAAAAAATTTCAAATTATTTTAAATAGATGGGAGGGGGGATTATGAGCATTTTTGTGAAAACCTTTGGCGGGACAAAAGTTATCAAGGACAATGATATCGTGAATGCAAGAGACTGGCCATCGCAAAAGGCGTTTGCCCTGTTCAGGTATCTCATTTTCAGGAGGAACGAAGAAGTGTCCGTTGAAGAGATCTACAACCTCTTTTGGGAAGACATGGATGATGCATTCGCGAAATCCAACCTGAACACCACGCTCCATATCATAAGAAAAACCACCGGAATAACAAGCGAACAGCTCTTTGTGAAGAGAGATCTCTGCTGTTTCTTCCCGGGAGATGAAATCACCATAGACGCAGATATTTTCGAAGAGTGTCACAGAAAACTGATGAAAACTACGTCAGATGCTGAACGTGAAAAGCTCCTTAAGAGGATGTTCGAGATTTACACTGGGCCATTTTTAATCGAAGACATTTTCGCAGAATGGGTTCAGGAAATCAGAGAAATCTACGAATCGTGGTACTCGGATGTTCTGAAAGAACTCTTCGAATTGTACTTGTCGAGAAAAGATTACGACGCTGCTCTTGAGATGGTAAACGCTTATTTTCAGAGAGAGCCTTACGATGAGGATATGTACTACAGAGCCATTGAAGTTCTTTTGAAAAAGGGTGATATCACGAGGGCGAAACGTGTATACGACAAACTCTCAAGTCATCTTACGGAGATAGGGATCAAGCCTCGATTGAAATTCGAAGATTTTCTCTCCAAAAGAGACTCAGAATTCATGCTGAACGGTAACAAAGCAGTGGTGGTTGATGAAAAGCTCTTTGAAAGATTCCTCTTTCTGGAGAGTCGAAGGAGAGAAAAATCTTTTGTCATCGTCGAGGTGAAACTGACAGATAAGAGTATCAGCACTGAAGATGTCTCCCAAAGATTAGCATCTCAGCTTCGAAAGGGGGACGTGATGACCTTCTCAGACGAAACTATCCGAATTCTTTTCCACTGTCCTGAACAACGTCGTCCAACAATAGAAAAACGTGTGGTAAATGCACTCGAGAAAATTGGAGTGAATAAAAACCAGTACGAAATTTCCTGAAAACACAGATCAAAAAATAGCGCCGCTACCTCGCATTTGAAGCAGCGACGCTCAAAGAAATGTACTTAATGAATGTATTGGGAGAAATGGGGATAGAGAAGGATCAAAATGAGTACCTCACCCCAACGAAAATTTTGTAGTTTGTAAAGTCATATGATACTCCCAAAAGAACAGTTATACTCTTACTGGGGTAATATCCTGCACTTAGAAACACCTCCCATGGTGTTTCCTCGAGTGTCCAGTAACTTCTGAAAGAAAGGCTCACAGAAAATCTGTTGAGTTTCAGATCCCCCCTACCCCACCAAAGTATTCCAGAGAATTTTGTGAGATCGAAGAGTGTGTACACACCAGCTGAGAGTGAAAGATTTCCCACACTGGTACGATCTGAAAATCCAGCTCCCAAGTATTTGAACCGCCAGTAGATAACCCCGAGTTTCAATTCTTCTCCAAACAGTTTCGTTTCTACAAGAAGTCCATCGGGAAAAGAAGCAGAAAAATGGATGCTTTTGTTCAACCAGAGACTTATTCTGGCTTCTGGATAAGAGGAAATCAGTATGAAACTCTCTTCAGATTTTTCTTCTTCTTTACCCATGAACTTCTCAAGCCCAGAAATATCCCCCGCGACGAAAACTTTTTCTTCAGGCGGTTTTTCTACAACGAGAGCCCTGCAGAAAACGATCATTCTGTGTTCTTTCTCATCCGTTTTGAATTTGGAATAAGCAATCGGTTGAAAATCCTCTTGAGAGATCCAGATCTTTGTTCGAAGATATGCGCCGTCCAGTTTCATTTCGATATCAGATAGAACACTTTGTTTATCCAACTGTTGTGGTGTTATCGAAAGGTACATTTCCTGCACCGTTGTCATTCCCTGTGTTACTGTAAGAATCTCCTCCCTTCCTATACGCACAACGGCCGATTTCCCGAGAACAGTCAGGATCCAGGGTTTTGAAAGAATTCTATAAGAATCGCGTATCATGGGGAATTTCACTTTTATGGAAAGTGGAAAAAACTTCAATTCTACTGTATCACTCGAGTAGTGTATTGAACCCTCGTTGGACTCATCGGTACTGAGATAGAGCTCCTCCAGAGAGACTCTAGTTCCGGTACTCTCTTTCACTTCTGCCATTACAAAATGATACATGATCATGGGCTCCGAAAACACCGTTGCAACAGTGAGAATCAGAAAGATCATCAGCGACCATTTCATGATCACTCACTTCCCTGGATTTCCGCCTTGATGAATATGTAAAGTTCTTTCTGGGAATCCTTTTTCGTCGTACCACCGAAGAAGTATCTTATGAGTGGAATCTTGTTCAGTATGGGTACACCGGAACTGGTCTGGGCGCTGTCTTCGATGGTGGCGCCGGAAATCACAACGGTCTGACCATTTTTCAGGAAAAGTGTTGTAGAGAGTTCGTTCTGTTTTACAACGAATGCTCCGAGTTTTTCTCCTGCAAAGTGACTGACCTTTGGCGAGAGTGTAAGCTCGAGTTCTTCTTTGTCCATCACACGTGGTTGAATGTCGATACTCACTCCAACGTCTATGGACTCGATCCTGCTCACCGCTCCCTCAGCCTCAAGGAGAACCACCTGTCTTTCTCCCAAGAAGAGAGAAGCTTTTTCTCCACTCTTCACGATGATCCAGGGGTCTGCTGTGATCTTTGCTTTCTGATTCTCTTCGAGAAGTTTCAGCTTCGCTAGGATCTGACCAAAGACATCCGTCTGAATATTGATGAGTCCTGTTACCAGACCGAGAGTAGCCGCCCAGTTCTCGTTGAATTCCTGATCAGAACCGAAGGAGTAATCTAAACTGTTCAATCCCAGCTCGTTCGAGTAATCTTTGGAAACTTCTGTGACGATCACGCTGATTTTCACCTGTGGTATCGGGATGTCTATCTTCTTGAGATCTTCCTCGAACTCCTGCGTGATCTCTTCAGGTGCTGTGATGGTTACCATGTTGTTCTTCTCGTTGAATTTGACGTAACTCCTGTAAACTACTGGTAGAAGTTCCTGGACGTCGGCTGTGGTTATGTATTTCAGCTTGTAGGTCTTTGTAACTGCAAGGTATCTGAATGCAGGATTCGCCGGGTCCGGTGATCCCACAAAATAAAAGCCGTCCATCTTCTTGAAAACGTATCCTCCAGGCATGAGGATCATCTTCAGTGCCTGTTCCAGGGGTACTTCGTTTAGCTCCATAGTGATGAAACCAGTCACAGTCGTGTCCGCTATGATTGGAATTCCTGTCTGCGCGGATATATCAGCGAGAGCATCCAGAATGTAGGTGTCCTGGAATATGTTGCTCACCAGGGGTTCCTCCTGTGCCGTCATCACCGCTGTTATCAACACGAATAAAACGAAACCGAGTTTTCTCATTCCCCATTCCTCCCTTCCATCCGGAAAGACTTTCTCAAAACGATCGGTGCCCTACCGTAGTCGCACCTCGCGAGCAGTTCGTACTGTCCCTCTTCCAACACGACTGGTATGAAGATGCTGAAGATCCTCTTCGTTCCTGGAAGCACAGGATTCGTTGACGAGATCTCTTCCTGAATGAGACTTTCCATTTTCTCCGGTATTATGAGACCTTCGTTCGTCACCTGCTGAGACGTGATCCTGTTCAAACCGAAAGTGATCTTTGGCAGAAGATGATAGTTCCCCGTGTTCTCAAAGACGATGTCCGCGTAAATACCATCTTCCTTCACGGTGTAAACCAGATCGGCGCTTGCTTCTTTAGTTATATCTTCGTCTCTTCCAGCGAACACAAGAAGATTTGCCCCCACTTCCGTCTGTAAATCGCCTTCTGTTTTGAAGACCACATCCGCGTAGTAACCTCCCGTGAAATCTTTTGGAATTCTCACGGCGACACGTACGTTCCTGGACTGTCCAGGTCTCAAGCTGAAAGAAGATGGAGTGAGGTTGATCCAGTTAGGAGGAGTACCCCTTTCTTCTTCCGGAAGGATCTCTCCGTAGAGGTCGTAAACCAGAGGCAAGATCTTTCCTTCCACCTGAAGGGTTTCTTCTCCCAGATTCGATACTTTCACTATCGATGATCGGTAAGATCCTGGAACAGCTTTGATTTCGATGTCTGCTGGATCTACTGTGATCATCACAGGATTTGCTTCCTTCTTCTCTTCTTCGGTTTCCACTTTTTCTGAAGTTACTGTGAAGGTGGTCTCTACCACGATCGGTCTTCTTCCACCGTAATCGACAACGGCTCTTGCGACGTATTCTCCGGGAGGAAAGAATCTTCTTGTGATCGTTCTCATATTAACCGTGCTGTCGGGGAGAACAATACCTCTTCCCCCACCAAGCGGCATCTTCGCTATTGTTCGACCTTCTTTTGTCTTTATCGTGAGTGTGCCTTTCGCGACGATGTGAACGTTGCTCTTGTTCAAAACACCGAGCGTGAAGACAAGGGCACCGTTTCCAATCTGCATCCTTATTGAAGGAATGTCATCTGATCTTTCCACTTTGAAGTAAGCGGGAAATGCTTCCACCCTCTGACTTGTTCCGGAGACAACAACTTCTAAAAAACTCGCCATCCTGTATTTGAATTCGATCTCACCATATGCTCCCTCTTCAGGGGGTCGTTGTGTCTCCCGCGATTGAGGTGTTTGGATTTCAAAGGTAACGGCACCGTAGAGTCCTCCAGAAGCACCCCTTGGAACGTTCACCGTGACGATGATCGTTTTGGTTTCTTGGGGAGGAACGGTGATCGTGTCGGGTTCCACCTTCACCCATCTTGCGATCGAATATTTTGTGCTTCCCGGCTGTTTCAGGTCGTACGCTCCATCCTCAGTTTCTGTTATGTCCATCACCATCGCTTTCAGTGTGATGGATTCGAATTCGCTGTCGTTCTCCAGGAAAATTTCGTAGCTGAAACTCGTTCCCGGGTTCACGGTTTTACTCACCACAATGGGATCCATTCGAACGGAGATACCCTGCGCGAGAAAAACACTACTCATCAGAATCAGAACAATTAAACTTATCCTTCTCATCCCCATCACTCTCCCATAAAAAATAAAAGGCGAGGGAAGCCCCTCGCCTTCCTTTTTTGAAAGATTTATCTCTGGCTGTTCACGTATTCTTCAAGATCTTCCACGTAGTTTCCTTCCTCGTCGATCCAAGGTTTCTGGTTTTTAAGCGTGAGTATAATTGTGCCGCTATCTCTGTAAGTGGATGCACTGTTGCACCTTTCAACATGAATTCTATTCCAGAGTTTGTAGGTCGCACCGTTATGGAGAATTTGGCTGTCAGGTACCAGTAGGGTCACGTCGTTGAGATTTGGAGCGGGTGTCCATATATCTTCTGGTATGGGAAGCTGTGGTCCGAACGCGTAGTCCACTTCGATCGTGTCGTCAACACTTGTACCCGTTGCGTATTTCAAGTGATCAAATCCACTGAATCTGATCTCAAGATCGCTGTTGCTCTGAAGAGTTGCTGTTATACAGTTGGCAACGTAGATTCCAGGTTTTCTCACAAACCAGGTCCACTTCGTTCCTGTGAGGCTCCATTTCACCCATTGGGCAACCTGAACTTCCAAAGTCATGGGAATTTCCCATACATGCCTGTTACAACTTCCGCTCATTCCTTCACTGATAAACGCTCTTGCGTTGTCAGTATTACCCTCGTATGCGTAAACCGGTACTTCTTGCTGGGCAAAAAACAAAGAACCCACTATCAAAACCATCGTTATCAACAGAAGTCTTCTCATATCAATCCCCTCCTCAATTGTTCGCGATGTAACACTTTACCAACTTACCTTTCGTTGGTCACGTAATTTTCCAGATTTTCTACGTAGTTTCCTTCTTCGTCGATCCATGGTTTCTGATTCTGAAGTGTGAGATAGATATACCCGGTGTCTCTGTAGGTAGATGCGCTGTTACATTCAACTACCTTGATCCTGTTCCACAGATAGAAGGTCATACCATTGTGGAGTTCCTGGCTGTCTGTCAGCGTGTAGGAAAGATTGTTCACCTCAGGTGCTCTTACCCAGCTTTCAGGATTTGGTATTCCTTCATCGGTCATAACGGTGTAGTACGCTTCAATCTCCGGGTTGACACTGCTTGTTCCTGTGTAGGTTGGGTCATCAAAGCCGCTGAAAGTCACCAAAACATCTCCATTGCTGGCAACGGTCCCCACGATAGCGTTTGCGTAGTAGTCTCCAGGTTTTCTCACAAACCAGGTCCATTTCGTTGCGTTCAGACTCCACTCGAGCCATTGAGCAACCTGAACCTCTGTTGTGAATTCAATCTGCCACTCAGGTTTGTTACAAGATCCATCCTTAGGGAACGCACTAAAAGCTCTTGCCAGATCGTTTGTTGCTGGCAGATTGATATACTGGCCATCCTCGTACTTCCAAACTTCGAGTGGTGTCTGTGCCAGTACAAAAGAAAACAGTGCTCCCATAAGAACTAACCAAAGTAACTTTCTCATACAAACCCCTCCTTCTACTCACCTTATGGTGAGGTATCGACGTACAGTTTAGAGTTGTTGATGGTGAAGGTTATAACGCCTGCGCTGGTGTAGATGTTCGTTGACAGAGTCTTTGGAACGTTGATTTTTTGCCACAGAGAAAATCTGTCTTCCAGAAAACTGAGGTCATCAAACCACTCTGTAGGAATCTCGTCACCATAGGCCACTTTCAGATCCACACTATCTTTTTCGTTCGAAGGATCGGGAAAATTCACGTAGATTGAAAGGTATGTGTTTGCTTCAACTTCCAGCACTTTCGCGACGTACACGCCGGGTTTCTTCACAAACCAAGTGACCTTTGTACCGCTCAGATGGATCTCTAGGCACTGCGAGAGCCTTCCTCCCCATGCGGTTTCTTCTCTCCCACTGCTGCTACTCACAACTCCATGAAGGAGAATGTAGTATTTGTTGTTCAGCCTGTTCAACCTGGTGAAACTGTTCTGGAAGAGAAAAGAGAGAGGAACTTTGAAGATGTAGATGCTCACGGGTGGGTCAAACTCTTCCTTAAACGGAAACTGACCCGGCGCTTGATTCCCATCGGGCTCTTCGGAGAGAACGTTGAGGTGTGTTTCTTCCAGATTCCACTCATCGTCGATATCCACTCTGACGTAGAGATATTCTGAATCGTTCCAGACGGTGACGGTTCCCACCACCGTGTCCTGACCTGCCCAGAAGCTGAAAAGTTTCTCCCCATCTCCCAGTTCGTATTCCATGTAGTAATACCACTGACCTTTTCCACGATAAGAGTTCATTTCAACAACACTCCCTGTGGTTTGTCTCTGAGCAGATGGGAGAACGAACACGTCTTCCTTGATCTCTTTTTCCCATCTTCCGAGTTCTTTGTTATACTTGTACATCGTTGTAGAAAAAGAAAGAGCGAAAAGAAAAACAATGAAAACTCCCAATCCCCACCTTCTCACGGTACCGCCTCCTACGTTTCAAACTCTATTCAAAAGAATGAAACAGGGTTGAAATTGGAAGAAATTTTCAATGAGTGTTTAATGAAAAAACAATAAAAACTGGTAGACTTTTAACGGGAGGTGAGAGGCGTGGAAGTGAAGATAGAAAAGCCCACCCCTGAAAAACTCAAGGAACTCGGTGTGGAGAGATGGCCCATCTGGGAAAAAGAGGTCAGTGAGTTCAACTGGTACTACGACACAAACGAGACCTGCTACATACTGGAAGGCAAGGTGGAAGTCATAACAGAAGATGGAAAAAAGTACGTCATAGAGAAGGGTGACCTTGTCACCTTCCCGAAAGGTTTGAGGTGCAGGTGGAAGGTTATAGAGCCAGTCAGAAAGCACTACAACCTCTTCTGAACTTGAAACCTTCCGGAAAGTGTTGTAGAATACTGATGCACCACGCTAGGCGGGGGGCTGGCGGTCCCCTGTACCCGAAATCCGCCGTACGCGGGGCCGAATTCCCACCCGAGGCTCTTCGGGTCGGGAAACGGCGTGACTCGGGGGCGGTGAAGACCGGGTCCCACGCAACGGGGCCCTGTGAACCTGGTCAGGCCCGGAAGGGAGCAGCCATAAGCAGGTGTCTCCGTGTGCCGTGGGGGAGCCCGGTCGGAGCTTTCCGATCACGCACGCCCCGGTCTGGAGAAGTCGACGGTGGGTGCGTGGTGCATTTTTCTTCTGGCTACTCCCTCGTTGAAACGTTAGCCCTCATGTTCTGCATCTGCACGG
This sequence comes from Thermotoga sp. Mc24, assembly GCF_000784835.1. Lineage (NCBI taxonomy): Bacteria > Thermotogati > Thermotogota > Thermotogae > Thermotogales > Thermotogaceae > Thermotoga > Thermotoga sp. Mc24. Next base: position 355,455 of record NZ_JSFH01000009.1, read on the forward strand.
TTGTGATGGTAGGCCTTTTCTCCCTGTCTCTTGCCATGAAAACACGCGCCCGCCTCGTTTACGACATCGATCTTCTAACCGACGAATTCTACGCGGTGGATTTTATGAGACACGAATACGAGGTGAAAGCCGCGGCGTCTTCTTCTGTTTCTGTCACATTGAACAGTTTGATTTTTAACGCGAACTACGATAAAAAGAGTGGAAAGATTTCTTATCTTGTGATGTTCAAGGACGGCCTGTACAAAATCGTTCGTTTCGGTCTGAGCGGAGAGGGAAACAACTACCTGATAGAAACAAAAAAGGAAATTCACTTTTCACAGGAAGGGAAGGTATTCTCCGTAACAATAGGAGACACTATCTATGACCTTGGGATCTCAGAGTAGCCCTCTGTGTTTTATGAAGTAGTAGACGATGATCCAGCTACCCAGCATCACTTTCAGGTACACCACCATGTTCGCCGGAACTATGAGGTTTCTTCCCGGGATTATCAGAACAACGAGGAAAAGAAAAACGATCATGATGAACTTCTCCAGAAAGTACGCTTGCGTTCTTTCGAACTTCCTCTCGAAGTTTTCAAAATCTTCCACCATGGCGATCAGAGCGAGCGCCGTTCCACCCGCAACCCCAGCAGAGAATCCACCGCCTGGACTCACATGGCCTTCGAGGGCAAGGTACAGCGATCCCACGAGGAGAAAGAACGCTATGAATCTGGCGAAGATCCTGATAGTGACGTCCGATATGCCTTTTATCTCCTCTGGAGTAGGAAGGTAGGCCATGTGGAGAGAAACTCCAAGCACTGCGAGCGAGAAAACAAGAACCTCGAAGACAGTATCGTACACCCTGTTCAGAAGGTAGATCTGGGTGATGGGATTTTTCACCACGGGGTTTTCAAAGTTCACTTGAACCTTTTCGAAACTTCCGTTCAACAGAACAACAAAACAAAAAACAACGAAGATGGTGATCCACATCCATTTCATCCGATCTCCTCCCCAAAGTATTTCTTTTTCAATTCTTCTACGAACTCCTTTTCGGTTCTGAGAAATTCCCTGAATCTCATTTTCAACTCCTCGTCCGCGAAAAGAATGTGGTAGCTCCCATCTCTGTGTAAAACGTGATTCAACTGCTCGCCTCTGTACACCCTCTCTGTGTACCTCAGCAGATCGAGTTTTTCATCCTCGAGGTAGAAGATCTTTGTTTCCAGATAACCTTTTTTGTCTTCACTGAACACTCCGCCACAGGCAACGTCCACTTTTCCATCGTTCAAAGCCTCAAGGAGATCTTCCAAAGAGGAAAACTCGACGAATTCTGATCTGTAGTCGTACTTCTCACAGAACCTCTTCAGAAGTTCGTATTCGAAACCCATGAACGCCTCTCCCAATTTCTCGAACAGGAGCCTGACGGGTGTGAAACCGATCTTCACTCGATCTCTCGATTTCAGAGCGATCAAATAAACAAGGGTGGTGAGAAGCGCTCCAAGGAGGGCCTCCGCGATGGCCACGTCGGGAGAAGAAAACAGTGTGTACAGAAGAACCGCAAGAACGCTCAAAGCCGTTCTTCCAATGACCGCGTTCAATCTTATCGGGGTGAAGATCGTGTACAGAGATACAGAGACCATCAGAATCAGTACCAGATTTTCTATCAAGACGATCCCTCCGTGTACATGCGCGCTATAACGTGTGAAACGAAAGGTCCCCATACGAGAAGGAGTACCACCATGAGGATCGTTCTCGAAACGTCTTCCCAGAAGTTGAGTACAATGAAAAGGGATCCCACCGTGTCTGAAATTCCTATGAGATGGATCTTCAGAAAGAAGTCTTTTTTCAGAAGAGAAAGGAGAGTGCCGAGAAACATCAAAACCACACCGACGTATATCATTCTCTGTTCCTCCTCAGAAAGTAGGAGAACAAGATGACTCCGCTTCCACCGGCGAGCAGATAGAACACCGCGACGTCTCTTGCCTGAGATAGCCCCGGAACGAGGTACGAAAGAGCGTAGATCAAAACACCGACCTTCGTCGAGAGCGACGAAATCCCCAGAAGTTTTTCCCACTGGTTTTTCCCCAGAAGCACCTGAAGAACGCTCAAGATCAACGGAGAAACAAGAAGCCATCTCATGTTTTTCTCTCCCCCACCTGGTGGACTACCATGTAACCTTCCTCCGAGACTATCACCAGTGTTTTCGGAGTGAGGGTGATAGTAAGTGTTTTTTCGAGTTCCTCCCACTCATCTTTCACCGGAACTTCGTAAGCCTTTTTAGCCTCGTTGTGGAAGAGCAAAACCAGGATCGATTCAAAAACCGCTTTTGGAACGTTGTAGAAGAGTTTCAACACAAGAAAGGGAAACTTCTCAAAGTGGATGGGCCTTGTGAAGATGTACGTGACAACGCTCATCAAGCTTCCAAGTACGATTGTTGTCAGAGTCGCTTTCTGAGACAAAACCATGAAGAAAACGGTTCCCGTTATCACAGCGACAAGAAAAGACAAGCCACCACCCCCAGAAGATAGACCCCGAGCATGGACTCGAAGTCTTCAAGCGGATATTTTTCTATCTTCAAATTCTTGAAGAGAAAATGAACCAGAACCCCCGCACCCATTAAGAGGCAGCTTTCAAGAGCCTTTCCCCAATTTGCAAAGTAGAGTCCTATCGTCAGAGAAGCAATGAACAGAACGAGATTGTACACCCCTGGTAATTTCTTTCTTTTGAATTCAAAAGGTTTCAGAAGAAATTTCCAGAAAGAAGCCGCGGTGCCAACAAAAACAACTTCCATCAAGATCTTCTCCCATCTGTGAAGCTGTTCGAGAACCAGATTCTTCGAAAAACCCGCAAGGCCTGGAAATCCCATGATCGAAAGACTTGCCAGTGAAAGTGACAGCCACGTCCAGAAATCGAGCCTTTTCCACTTCGTCACATCCCTTTCTGGAAGTTCATCTTTCAAAAGAAAAAGCCAGGATTTAAAAATTCCATGTGCGAGGGCGTATACAGAAGCGGTGATGGGGGACGCAAGGACGATCCCTATCTGTGAAAGGGTACTGTAAGCAAGAATCCTCTTGTAATCTTTCGAAAGAAAGGCAAACAAAACACCTGAAAGCGCCGAAAAAATGGCAAAGATCTTCACCACATTCCAATTCACCACGTGTTCCAGCCGAACGAGCGCGTACACAGCACTCTTCACAACGACACCGGATAGAACCGCTGAAACGGGTGTTTCTGCCTCCGAATGAACCTGTGGAAGCCACATACTGAAGAGGAACACACCAGCTCTCAAAAGAAGTCCAACCGCAACGAGAGCGGAGGCAAACGAATCAACCTTCAAGATGTCAGAGATCGAGAGTGTGCCGTTTTCCGCGTATAGAACACCGATTCCTATCAGGTACAAATTCATACCAACAGTCCCCAGGATCAGATACTTGAAAGCGGACCAGTACTGAATCTTCTTTTTTCCCTCCACGACGAGAAGGAAGGTAATGAGGGATATCACCTCAACTGTAACGTATATGTTGAAAAGATCGTAACTCACGAACGCAAGGTTCAACGCTCCAAGAAGTATCAGAAGAAGGTTCGAAAGACTGACGTTCAGGTCTTTCGTGAAGACAGCGAGAAGAACCACAGCTGTGAGGATGAGAAAGAAATACGATGTCTGATCTAACAGAAGGTGAACGCCGAAATTTCCGGTCAAAACAAGATCGAAACGATATCCTAAAAGCATCATCGTGACTACGAAAAGAAGATTCACCAGTGTTGCCCACCAAGGAGCTTTCCTCTTCAAGAAGAAAAAGACAATCCCAAGCGATACAATGAGGAAATTGTAAACGAGAAAGATCACTCTTTCTTTCCTCCTCCTTCTCTGTCGAGCCTGTCGGAAGAAACAGAAGAGTACTTGGAAGCGATCACGCTCGCAGTGGTGACAAGGAGCGCTACGGTGGCGAACCCTATCACTATCGATGTGATGATCAGAGCCTGTGGGACAGGGTCGGCTGAGTTCTGTTGAAACGGTATCGGAACAGCTTCCCCCTGCTTTCTGGAGATGAGGACAAAGAAGCTGACAACACCCGTTCCCATGATATCTAGCGAGATGATTTTCTTTATCAGATCTCTGTTGATCAGAACTCCTAAGAGTCCAATCAGGACAAGAAGAAGAGTCAACCGTTCAGCCACTTCTCGATCACCTCTTTTCCAGTAAAGAAGAGAGCGTCCGCGTAAGAAAGGTCATCGAATCTGAATTCATCTCCCACTTCTACTTCTGCACTTTCGAACCAGACGAGGTAATTCTCCGGAACAAAAATCCTCGATGGTTTCAAACTTTCAATCACCTTCTTCATCGTTTTCTTCCGCACTCTGTCACCGAGAGATGGATCGAATGGCCCCGCGACCACGTACTTTCTCAGCTCAACAGGAACGTGATATCCTATTCTGATCACCTTTGTCCCCCAGCCCTCAAAAATGCAGACTAGATCAGAACAAATATCTACCACTTCTTCGACATTCAAAGGTGTGTACTCTCCTTCTTCCATCACCCTGTGGAGTTCCGTTCCTTCAAAAACGAGTGTCGGGTGTATTCTCACCATATCCGCTCCACATTCCACGGTCCTCAGCGCGGACAGAATTTCCCCTTTTCGATCACTTCCCGGAAGTCCTACCATCAGATGAACACTGAGAATAAATCCGTTCTTTTTGATGAGTTTGCAGGCTTTTTCAGCTTCCTCGGAGGTGTATCCTCTCTTCGACCTCTCGAGCACCTCATCCAAGAAAGACTGTACTCCCACTTCGATCATGTTCACACCGTATTTCTTCAGAATCTTCAGTTTTCTTTCGTTTATCTCATCCGGGCGCGTCGAGACCCTGATCGACTTCACCACAGAAAATCTCTTCACGAAACTCAAGTACTCTTCCATCTTTTCCTCTGAAAGACCGGTGAACGTTCCTCCGTAGAATCCCAGTTCGTATCCATTCGACGTTCTGGAGTACTCTTCTATGATTCGCGCGATATCATCAAGAGACGGGATTTTTGTCTGTCCCGTGGCTTTTATTTGATCACAGAAGACACATCTTTTCTTACAACCTGCGTATGGAAGAAAAATGGGAATTATCTTCATGATCTCTCCTTCAAAAGTTTTTCGTAGGCGATTCTTGCGGCCTCCTTTTCCGCTTCTTTCTTCGTTCTGCCTCTGCCCGTGGCGATGGGCTTTTCATCCACCCTCACTTCCACAACAAAAATCCTGTCACCATCATTCTTTTCCGTTCCCACCAGCACGTATTCCGGAGGCACTTTGTGTTCGCTCTGGACTATTTCCTGGAGAGCCGTTTTGTAGTCGAAGAGCATTTCACCCTTCATGATCTTTTCTATGTAGAACTCGAATTCCTGCTCAAATAGCTCCTTTATCTTCTCATAGCCCTGATCGAGGTATATGGCAGCCAGAAGCGCTTCGAACGCATCGGCGAGTATGGAATCTCTGTCACGTCCTCCAGTTTTGTCCTCTCCCTTTCCAAGGAACAAAAACTTACCAAGGTTCATCTTTCTGGAAACAAGGGCGAGAACTTCCTCACTCGCCGCTGCGGATTTCACTCGGGCCAGGTCTCCCACTTTCGCTTCCGGATACTTTTTGTAGAGTATTTCGCACACGAAGAGTTCCAGAACGGCGTCTCCCAGAAACTCCAGCTTTTCGTTCGATTCCACGTCTTTCCTTCCCGATTGATTTTGCTCGTTCGCGTAAGAACTGTGACATAGAGCTCGAAAGAGAAGTTCTTCGTTCTTGAAGTTGATTCCAGTTTCTTTCTGAAACTCCTCCACGATTTTTCTCTCACTCTCGTTCAACGAGCATCACCTCTTTCAAAACATCACCTTCCAGCGAGCAAAGGTAGAATTTTTTCTCATCCGTATCGATGATACCAAAAGTCGGACCGACCTCAGATTTTGGAAGAGAAACCGATCCCGGATTCAAAAGTAACACCCCTTCGCACCTTTCTGCCATAGGAACGTGAGTGTGACCGAAAAGAACCACACTGCATCCATGAGCCTGTGCCATACTCGCAGGATCTCCTCTTTCGTATTCGAGCTGGTCGCCGTGAATAAGGAGCATCTTCACATCTCCCAAAAATTCCATTCCAATCCTGGGCATTTCCGGAATTTCCAGAACCCTTATGTCCACATCCGCATCACAATTTCCGCGTATGTACTTCACACGGTGTTTCTTCAAAAATGAAGTGAGTTCCTTTGGACTGTATCCCTCGGGAAGTGGATTCCGAGGACCGTGGTAGAGAACATCACCAAGATGCCAGATTTCATCGAAATTCTCCGCACTCTTCAAGGCTTTCTCTGTGAGAGACAGTGAACCGTGGGTATCCGATATCACAAGAATCCTCAAAGTCAACCCCTCCTGATAACGAACTTTCCAGATAAAACGGAAATGGAGAACAAAACAACCGTCCAGAGCAAAACGACAAAGATCGAGTGATTATCGACAGTGTGTTCCAGCTGATGCACCCTGAGGGCGTACATGGTTCTGAACACAGGCGTTGACATGGTGATTCTTCGAAGGATATCTGGCAAATTGCTTACAGGAATGGCGAAACCGCTCGAGAACAGGGATATTCCTATAACAGAAACACCAAGTATGTTTGCAAGGCTCTTGTCAGGAGAAATGGAAGAAACCAGAAAACCCACAGACGTGTGAAGAAGCGCGTTGAGAAGAATGAGTACAGACGTAATGAGGAAACCCAGGCTGTCTCCTGTCAGTATCACCGTCAGGGTGTAGGCTATGAAAGAAACGGATGCTCCAACGACGGTGTAAGCGAGTATCTTCCCGCAGGCGTATTTCCATGCCGGAAGGTTGTACACGAGGAACATCTCGTGCAGGTTCTTCTCTCTGTCGAGAAAGGTGGAGACACTCGCTAGTGATACGGTTATCAAAATTGCCGTGAAAAAGACGACGAACGGGGAGATGAGATCGGAAAATCTGAGTTCTGAATCTTTCAATGTCAATCTGGGTACGGGATAATCGGACTCTGTGAATATGTACCGAAGCACCTTGGGATCGAAGAAGGCACTCCCCTGGAAATCTGCCAGAACGGAATCGAGAACGTTGTATATCGCGGCGGCGAGGTGAAGATCGATGGGACTCGGGATGAAGATCATCTGGGTTGGCTGTTTGGAATACAGTTTCGCCGCGAAGCCCTTTGGAATAATTATGACCGCGTTCAGCTTTCCTTCTTTCAAAAGTTTTTCGTAGTTTTGATCGACTTTCACTATGTTTTCCTGTCTCAGGATGGTTCCAATGAATCTCATGACGAGGGAAGACCATATGCTGTTGTCTTCGTTGTATATTCCAAGCTTCATCGTCTGAAGGTTGTACCCCTGCATGAAGAGAAGAGAGATCAGCACAACCAGAACGGGTGCAGTGATGATCATCAGCAGTGAAGATCTTTTCTTCAAGATCCTCTTCAGTTCCACGACAGTTATCCTAAACATCGAGTTTCCACCTTCTTTCAACCTCCCTCACCACGTCTCTGTGGATTTCCTCTATGGAGCGTTTTCCATCCAGCACCACGATCCTTTCGGGATGTTCTCTGGCAAGCACGAGGTAGCCTTCCCTTACACGTTCGAGAAACTCTCTTTTTTCAAAGCGGTTGAGTTCTCCTTTTCTTTTGAGGGCCGTTTCGACGTCCACGTCTATGTAGAAAGTTAGGTCAGGAATCAGTCCATCCGTGGCAAGATCGTTCAACTCCTCCACGATCTCTTTTCCCAGGTTTCTTCCAAAACCCTGGTATGCAACACTGGAGTCCGTATATCTGTCAAGAAGAACGGCGCACCCTTCGGAAAGATACTGTTTTATTTCTGTCACAAGGAGATTTCTTGAGGCAAGGAACAGGAAGAGCTCAGCTTTGGGAGTCACTTCTTCCTCCAGAAGAATCTTTCTGATCTTCTCCCCCGTTTCCGTTCCGCCCGGCTCCCTTTTCAGGATTACTCTCTTTCCTTTCTTTTCCAGGTATTGAGCCAGAAGCCTGATCTGTGTGCTCTTCCCGGATCCGTCTATTCCTTCGAACGTTATGAACATTCCTTTCCCTCCTGGTCATAAGGATGAAAGCGACAAGATTGTTGGAGGTGTGGTACAGAACAGCAGGAAACAGAGATCCACTGACAGCCACGCTGTGAGCGAATATGAGCGCAACTATGAATCTGTATACGAGGTTCGCAAAGGAAAATCTTTCGAAGCCCACGATCACGTTGAAGAGGTGAAGAAGAGAAAAAACGAGTGCGTTGGTCCATATGTCATTTCCGTTCAGTTTCAAAAAAACTCCTCTGAAGAACAACTCCTCCGAGAAAGGAGACAGAAACACCACCGAAACCATCACGATGAAGCGGTTCATGAAGGGTGGAAACCGAGCTTCACTGCCCCCCAAGAAAAACACGTTCACAAAGAGGAGAATCAGGAACCAGTGTAGATCGACAAAGCTTACTCTGAACGATGGAACGTATCGAAAGGCCGCACACACCGTCACAGCACCGGCGAGTCCCAGCAGGGACTGATAGAAGATCGCCTTCTCGAATCGGTGTATCCTGAAGAGATTTATTGAAAACATGAACGCAAGATACAAAGCAAGGGCTATTATCGAATAGAAAACGCTCACAGCTTCACCTCACAGCAGTGTTGCTATCATGACCGCTTTTATGGTGTGTTTTCTGTTCTCCGCCTCGTCCCAGACCCTGCTCTGTTTTCCCTCGATCACCTCGTAGGTGACCTCCTGGCCCTTCACTGCGGGGAGGCAGTGCATGAAAATCGTTTCCGATTTACCCGTCATTTCCATCACTCTCTCGTTCACCTGATAAGGTTTTAAAAGAGCCATTCTTTCCTTTTCTTTGTCTTCCTCACCCATGGATGCCCACACGTCCGTGTAGATAACATCGGCACTTGCGAGTGCTTCTTCCAGATTTGACGTGAAAGAAACGCTCCCATCGGTTTCTTTCGCGATCTCCTGACACCTTTCGAATATGTCAGATCTGGGCTTGAGTTCTTCGGGACCACACGCCACGAAATTCATCCCCATCTTCGCACAGGCAATCATGAGGGAGGTCGCAACGTTGTTTCTGGTGTCCCCCATGAAAACAACCTTTACACCCTTCAATCTTCCGAAATTCTCCTCTATGGTCATCAGGTCGGCGAGCGCCTGTGTTGGGTGGAACTCGTCGGTGAGTCCGTTGTACACGGGAACACCGGAGTACTCAGCCAGCTTTTCCACAGTCTCCTGTTTGTAGCCCCTGAACATGATGGCGTCCACCATTCTTCCAAGGACGCGTGCGGTGTCCTCGAGAGATTCTTTCGCTCCAAGGTGTATGTCGTTCGGTGAGAGAAAGATCGGATGTCCTCCTTCTTCTGCAAAAGCGGTTTCAAAGGCGAGTCTCGTTCTCGTTGATCTCTTCTCGAAGATCATGGCGAGGGTCATTCCTTTGAACCTTTCGGTTCTCAGTTTGGATCTGCTTTCCATCTTCACCTGCTCTGAGATATCGAGAAGGTATCTGATCTCTTCAGGAGAAAAATCAAGAAGAGTGAGGAGAGATCTCCCTTTCAGATTCACAGACACACTTCACACCTCCACTATATCCTCGAGTTTTTCACCTGTGGATATGTACCTTACCGGTCTTCCTGTCTCTCTTTCTATGAAATCAACAAAGCGCTCGAAGTTCTTATCTTCCAGAGATTTCCAGCCATCGAAGACTTCGTAGACAGGCTCTTTCTTTTCCAGATCTCTGAGTGAAACGAGATCTCTTCCATCGGAGTAGCGCACGCAGACCTTGATCTTTTCAAAACCGTTCAGCACGTCTGCCTTGGTCATGACCAGAGAATCGACACCGGAGATTTCAATGGCGTACCTGAGGAGCGGCAGATCGAGCCAACCACATCTTCTCGGCCGACCGGTCGTGGAACCGTATTCGTGTCCCGCTTCTCTCAACTTCTCCCCTTCCTCTCCTGTGAGCTCCGTCGGGAAGGGGCCTTCTCCAACCCGCGTTGTGTACACCTTGAAGACGCCTAAAACTTCATCTACTTCCACAGGAAAACCCATTCCCGCACTCACACCCGAGGAGGAACAGTTCATGCTCGTGACATACGGATACGTTCCCACGTCCAGATCCAGAAGAACCCCCTGTGTTCCTTCGAAGAGAACGCTCTTCTCTTCGAGGATTCTTTTCAACTGGACCGGTGAAACGACGAAGTCTTTTATTGTCTCATAAAAGGTGGAAAGATCTCCCATAATTTTCTCTGCGGCGAAATCTACCCCGTAGATCTTCTTCAAAGAGAGGTTCTTTTCGAGGAAATATCTGAGTTTTTCTTCGTTGCCGAGCTCTGCGACTCTCACATTCACCCTCATAACCCTGTCAGCGCAAGCGGGACCTATTCCTCTTTTCGTAGTGCCTATTTTCAACACTTCGTCTATTATCCTGTCCATTTCTTTGTGCACTGGAAGAACCACGTGTGCGCTCTCAGAGATGAAGATTTCACCTGAATAATCGGGAAATTTCTCTTTCAATTCCCTCAATTCTTCTGTCAGCACCTGAGGATCCAGGAGAACACCGCTTCCTATGGCGATTCCTCTGTTTTTTGTGAAATCGGCCGAAGGGAGGAGGTGGTGTATCACCTTGAAATCTCCGTAATTCACGGTGTGCCCGGCATTCGCTCCGCCTGAAAATCTCGCCACAATATCGTGGTATCTGGAAAGATACGTTACCACCTTGCCCTTTCCTTCGTCTCCCCATTGAAGTCCCACCACAACGCGGTTCATTCGCTTCACTCCTTTTCAAAGCGTTTGAAAATGTGGTCCACGTGTTTCAGGTAATAAGAGATATCGAAGAGTTCTTCGAGCTCTTCTTTGGTAACCAGTTTCTTAACCTCTTCATCCTCGAGGAGGTACTCGAGGAAGTGTTTTTCGGAGTTCCAGGTTTTCAGAGCGTTCCTCTGGACGATATCGTAAGCCTCTTTCCTCGTGAGTCCTTTCTCTATGAGTTTCAGCAGGACTCTCTGGGAGAACACGAGTCCCTTTGTGAGATCTATGTTCTTCTTCATTCTTTCTTCGTTCACTTTCATGTTCCTCACTACGTTTGTAGCCGTGACGATCATGTAGTAAAGAGTCTGTGTGGCGTCAGGAAAAACGTATCTTTCAACGGAGGAGTGTGAGATGTCTCTCTCGTGCCAGAGAGCGATGTTTTCAAGGGAAGGATTGACGTACGCCCTCATCATTCTGGAAAGTCCCGTGAGGCGCTCGCAGGTGATGGGATTCTTCTTGTGGGGCATGGCGCTCGAGCCCCTCTGACCTTCCCTGAACGGTTCTTCCACCTCGAGCACTTCCGTTCTCTGGAGGTGTCTGATCTCGACAGCGATCCTTTCTATTCCCGCTGCCACGATCGCGAGTGTGGACAGGTAGAAAGCATGGCGGTCCCTCGGAACAACCTGTGTGGAGACGGGTTCAGGTTTCAATCCCAGGTACGAAAGTGCCTTCTCCTCCACCTCCGGTGGCACGTTTGCATAGTTTCCAACGGCACCACTGATCTTACCGTAAGAAACTTCATCTATCGCCCTCTCAAGGCGTTGGACGTTCCTTTTCATCTCGGAATACCATCCGAGGACCTTCAAGCCTAAAGAGGTGGGTTCCGCGTGGACTCCGTGTGTTCTTCCAATGGTGGGAGTGTGTTTGTATCGATTTGCAGCTTCCCAGAGCACATCGCAGAATTCTTTTAGAGACTCTAACAGGATCTTTCCCGCTTCCACAAGAGCGAGGGAATTTGCGGTGTCGAGAACATCTGACGAGGTGAGACCGTAGTGGAAGAACCTCGAGTCTTCTCCTATCATCGAGCCGACTCCTTCGACGAACGCCACCACATCGTGGCTCGTTCTCTCTTCTATTTTCTTGAACAGTTCCACATCTATCTTAGCGTTGTTCCTTATTCTCTCTGTCACTCCCTTCGGAATCGTTCCCAGTTCTTCGTACGCCCTCGTCACTGCCAGTTCCACTTCCAGCCATCTTCTGTACTTCGCTTCCTCCGTCCAGAGATCCTTCATCGGTGACAGCGAATACCTTTCTACCATCTTTTTCCCTCCCAAACAGATCTCTTATGAACACGAGCGCAACAACAGGAAAAACAAGATAAGAAGCCGTTGGATATTTAATACTCGCCACCTTCCACAACGCCATCGCAACGAGAAACCAGAAAAGCGATTTGAGAGGTATGTTCACGGCTTTTTTCTTTGCAAAACTGGTGACGATCAGAGGAAAGAAAGACAGCACCAGAAACAACTCGGCTCGATCGTAATTTGTTCCTTTCAAATATTCGAACCCCTCGAGGACGAGGAGAAAGATCAGACTCACATGAAACAGGGTCTTTTCTCTCTCACTTCTGGTGAAGAAGAAAACAACGGAAGCGATAAGAGCGAGTATCGATACAAAAGTACTGTCTTTCCAGGAGAGAACAGCGAAGATCAGAGAAAGTCCCAGGCCTAACATCATCGATCCCCTTTCACGAGAGTCACAGCAGTTTCCACATGGTAAGTCTGAGGAAACATGTCGAAAGGCTTCACCCTGACAATAGAATAGCCGTTTTCCACCAGCACCTTGAGGTCTCTCACCAGAGTAGAAGGCTCACATGAGACGTAAACGATCCTTTCGGGTGAAAGTCTCGCTATTTCTTTCATCGCTTCTGGACCCGCACCTGATCTCGGTGGGTCCAGGATTATCCTGTCTGCCCTTCCGCTGTAGTTTCTCAGAAAGTCCAGCACATCTTGTTCCACGTATTCTATGTTCCTTCTGCTGTTTATGTTTGCGTTCGCCTTTCCAGCTTTCACGGCGACTCTGCTGGATTCAACAGAGATCACCCTCGCTGCCGAAAAGGAAGTCCTCATGGAAAACGTACCGATACCCGCATACAGGTCCAGCACCATCTCGTTACCCTGAAGTGATAGTTCCCTGTACACGTGATCTATCAGTTTGGATGTGATGGAGTAGTTGCTCTGGAAAAAGGCGGTCGGTGGAATTTGAAACCTTTCCCAGTCGAACTCTTCTACAATTACACCCTCACCGTAGAGAGTTTTGTACGGTCCCCTTAGGACCACAGAATCTTTGGAGTTCATCACATGGATGATGGAGTGAATCTTTGGAAATCTCTTCAATACAGCACGAACCAGATCCCTTCCCCAGGGAAAGGATTCCGTCTTCGTCACAAAGATCACCATGAACTGGTCCGTGCTGAATGCGTACCTGATCACGAGGTGCTTGAGCACTCCCTTCCTCGTTTCCCAGTTGTAAACAGGAATGTTGAGTACCTGAACGGCCTCTTTTACAGTGTTCAGAATCTCACCCGTGCCTTCCGGTGCCACCTCACAGTCTTTTATGTCAATCACAAAATCGGAGTTTCTCTTTTTCAACCCCAATTTTCTTCCCTGAAAATGAAACTCCATTTTCGTCCTGTAGTGAAAAACAAGATCACTCGGCTCCACATCTTCCACTTCTACCTTCAGATTTGAGCGTTCGAAAAGATCGATCAATACCTCCTTTTTGTAACGAAGCTGGGTTTCATACTTCACATCCATCCAGTGACAGCCACCGCATCTTCCAAAGTATCTGCAGGGTGGTTTTGTTCGATCTTCGGATTCTTTCAGAAGGGAAACTACCTTTCCAAAAGAAAAATCCCTTTTCTCTCTGTAGGTTTTTATCAGGACTTCCTCACCGGGATACGCTCCTTCTACGAGAACTACCTTGCCGTTCGAAAGATGGGCAAGGCCGTAACCTCCGTTGATCATCTTCTGTATCCTCACCTGCTCCAGCATCTTTCACATCCTCTCTGGTGCGGAAACTCCTATGAGTTTCAGACCCTTTCTTAAAACGATACCCGTTGCGAGGGCAAGGTTGAGTCGCGCGTTCGAAAGTTCGGGATTCTCAGGATCCACTATCACGTGTTTGGTGTAGAACGCGTGGAAGGACTCGGCGAGCGACTGGAGATAGTTCGTGAGCCTGTTCGGTGCGAACATCTGCGCGACCTCTTTCAAAGCGGTGTTGAACATACCGAGGTTTCTCATCAGAACCCTTTCTTCTTCGTTTCCAAGCAGTTCAAGGTGTTTTCCCTCTTCAAACTTCACACCTTTCTTTTCCGCGTTGGAGAAGAGATTGTGGATCCTGGCATGTGCGTACTGAACGTAGTAAACTGGGTTGTCCATGGATTTGGCCTTCGCCAGATCGATATCGAACACCATGTGGGTATTGGGGTCCACCATCGCAAAGAAATATCGGGTGGCGTCTCTTCCCACTTCGTCGAGAAGTTCGTCCAGAGTGACGAATTCTCCCGCTCGCGTGGACATGCGAACGATTTCCCCACCACGTTTCAGAGTAACGAACTGATGCAGTATAACGTTGAAGAAATCGTCGGGAATGTCGAGGGCTTTCATCGCTGCCTTCATTCTTGGTATGTGGCCGTGATGGTCACTACCCCAGATGTCGTAAACCTTCCTGAAACCTCTCTTGTATTTCTTGTAGTGATACGCGATATCCGTCATGAAGTACGTGTATGTACCGTCGCTTCTCACAAGAACCTTGTCTTCCTCATCTATGAAGGCAGAGACTTTCAACCACACAGCACCGTCTTTTTCGTAAACAACGTCCTTGTTCTTGAGGAGTTTCAGCACCTCTTCGACAGTCCCATCCTCTATCAAACTCTTTTCTGAGAAGTACACATCGAACGAAGAACCAATCTTTTCAAGGGTATCTTTCATGGAGGAGAGCATTCTGTTCAGCGCTGTCTGTTTGAAAAACTCCTCCACTTCTTCGTTCCACAGATCTTTGTATCTATCTCCGATTTCGTTCACCAGATCCCTCGCGATGTCCACGAGGTATTCCCCGCGATAGCCCCCTTCGGGAATTTCTTTTTCAACTCCGAGAAGCTGATTGTACCTTGCCCAGAGCGACTGAGCGAGAAGCCTTATCTGTTTTCCAGCGTCGTTTATATACATTTCCCTCGTCACATCGTAACCGAGCTCTTTGTAAACCTCGGAAAGCACGTCACCTATGATGATCTGTCTGCCGTGTCCAACGGTGAATGGTCCCGTTGGGTTTGCACTTCCGTATTCGAACTGCACCTTCATTCCATTTCCAACGTTTTCTCTCCCGTACTCGTCTTTTTTCTCCAGCACGGTTTTAACCACTCCACGGAGCAGTTCGTTCGACAGGAAGAAATTTATGAAACCGGGTCCCATGATTTCTATCCTGTCAAACGAGGGATCTTCATCGAGACTTTTTACGATCTCTTTAGCTATCTCCCGCGGGTTTTTCTTCAAAGTTTTTGCGAGCTTCATAGCAACGTTGGTGGACAGATCTCCGAATTCCTTTCTGGGTGGAATTTCGACCTCGAATTCGATTTCTGAACCGTACGCTTTAGAGATGACTTCGGACACCTTTTGCCTGATCGCGTTCACCAGCACTCTACCGCACCTCCATGTTTCGGATTCTGCTGATCTGTTACCCTCTGAAGAGAATGTGTTTCACCGTATCTATCCTGTGCCTCTTTCCCTTTAGAAGATCCAGTTCGAGGTCCACGGACATTTTCACACCACAATCCTGTCGCAGAAAACCCGTCAGGTTCGGGGTGAGCGGGATAGGTGCGCTCACGTAGCTTTTCCCTCGGTAAGTTTTTCCAAGAAAAGTTCCTCTTGGAGAAACTTTGATTCCAAAAACCTCGAGACTCTGGGAACGTGCCCATAGACCTTTTTTCTCTTTCCACCAGTCGTTTTCTTCCGTTTCCAGATCGAAGTGGATGAAAGCAAAGACGTTCTTTTCCACGAGCGGCCTCAGAGCCTTTGAAGAGAGTGTGTCTTCCTTTCTGAGAACTGCGGCGTACCATTCCCCAAAATCCGCAACTGCGAACCTTTCTCTGAGGGTGTATCGATGTAACACTTCACCGTTTTCTATCACCAGCACATCGGGAGATGTTCGAAAAGTCTCCACACCTGGAGCGACAATTGGTACGTCCAGTCCTTTCGAAATGTATCGAAGCAGATCTGTGTAAAATGGATCGAGTTTTTCAAAATTCTCTATTCTTATCGGAGAAACCCCGGCGAGGAGATTACCTGTCAGTCTTGGGAAAATGAGAAGGTCCACAAAAGGAAGATCCTCCTGCAAGATTTCCATCAGAGCATCTATGAAATCGTCCGCGGATTTGAACATCTGGTCCAGAGGAAACGCGACGCACACTACCCTTTTTACACCTTTTCTGCTTCGGTGCACTCTTGAGATTTTTCTTTTCGGGATCAACCTTTTTTTCACCATCTTCCAGAGAATGTTCTCAAACATCTTCGGCTTCCTCCGAAGAGAAGAAATTCTTTTTCAACTCCAGAAAAACGGGAGCTACTCCCTCTGCCACGACCCCCGTTTGGTTTTTTGTTTTTTCGAGAGGAAAGTAGATATTGTTGTGAACCTTTCCCAGGAAATTCAACAAGACTATGGAGGCCAGAGATGTTTCCTGCGTGTGTGCCCAGAACTTTGCCTTTACAAAATTAAAATCTATGAAGTTTTGAATCTCACAGAAACCAACCACCAGTTTCGCACCGTTCTCTTTTGCAATGTAAAAGACTTCCGGGTAGAGAGCAAGATCCCCACCCACCACAAAAATATTTATGTCAGCATCTACGATTCCGAATTCGTAACCCTTCTTCCATTCCCTTCCGTTCTTTCCGATGATGAAAAATTTGCTGGTACCCACAATGGAAAATCTGGCGTTGTCTGGAATCACATCCAGCCATGATATGAAAAGGTCTATTGTTTCAAACTCCTCAAGAGATACGGGTGATCCAACCAGAATTTTCAACTTGATCCACCCATTTCAAGTATAGCATCAATCTTTTGAAACCCTTTCAGCGATGTAGTCAGCGGCGAAGTCCCGATCGATTTCAACCTGGTCTCCCGTCTCGAGGTCGCGGAGAATGACGATTCCTTTTTCCAGTTCTTCATCACCAATAATGACCGCATACCTCGATCCCATTCTGCTGGCGTGCTTAAGCTGACCGGAGAGCTTTCTATCCATGATGTCCACATCCACACTCAGGCCCTTCTTTCTCAATTCACCCGCAAGCTGGACACCATCCATAAAGGCTTTTTCACCAAGAGTTGCGATGTAAACAAGATGAACATTTTTCATCGGGATTTCTATTCCCTCTGCTTTTAAAGCGAGTATAATTCTCTCTATACCACCTGCAAAACCAAGGGCGGGTACGGAAGAGCCCCCAAGTTCCGCAAAAAGGCCATCGTACCTTCCACCACCCGCGATGGCGCTCTGGGCTCCAAGACCTTCGTGCCTCACCTCAAAAACCGTTCTGGTGTAGTAGTCGAGCCCGCGGACCAGGGTGTGATCTTCCACGTATTCGATCTCGAAAGTGTTGAGGTACTCTTTCAACTTCTTGTAGTGTGCCCTGCAGGAATCACAGAGATAGTCGACGCTTTTTGGTGCATTCAGAGAGTATTCGTGGTCCACCTTGCAATCGAGCAGTCTCAAAATGTTCGTCTCGTAACGTCTTTTGCAGTCGTCACAGAGATTGTCCAGAACTTGACCGTAATACTCTTTGAGGGCTTCGCGATAGTTTTTCCTGCACACCGGACAGCCTATGGAATTCAGGTGAATCTTGTATTTCGTGAGTCCGAGCCTTCTCAAGAAGGTATCAACCAGCATGATCACCTCGAAATCCGCTTTTGGAGATTCGGGGCCGATGATCTCGAAACCCACCTGGTGAAACTGTCTCAATCTCCCCGATTGTGGTTTTTCGTATCGGAACATGGGACCTATGTAGTAGTATCTCTGCTGAAACCCCCTGTCTATCAGAGAATTCTCCAGAAAAGCCCTGACGACGGGCGCGGTACCTTCTGGTCTCAGAGTGATGCTCCTTCCCGCTTTGTCCTGGAAGGTGTACATCTCTTTCTGAACAATGTCCGATTCTTCTCCCACACTTCTAACGAAAAGTTCCGTCTGTTCGAATATGGGAGTTCTGATCTCCTCTATTCCCGCGCTTTCGCACACATTTCTGAAGGTTTCCTCGACGTACCTCCAGTACCATATCTCTTCACCGAAGATATCGTTTGTTCCCTTTATCCTTCTGTATTTCAACTATTCACACCTCCCCTTTCCTCGAGAAGAATCTTCACATCTCTTATGATTCTCACAATTGCGTAAAAGACGACGAGGAATTCCAGTCTTCCGAGGAACATGCCCACCGTCATGGTCCATATTACACCCACCGGAAGATTCGGACTGGTGAGCCCCACCGAGAGACCTACTCCATTCATTGCGGAGGAGAATTCGAACATGGAAACCAGTGGATCGTATCCGTAACTCATGAGGATCAAGGTTCCCACCAGATAGGTCAGAGCGTAGACACCAAAGAAGACGAACATGTCCTTTATGATCCCATCGTCTATGGTTTTCCTGTTTTCACCTTTCCAAACTATGATCTTTTCAACCTTTCGCCTCGGTCCCATGAAATTGATGATAGATCGATATATCAATTTCAGTGTGACGAACACTCTGAACTGTTTCAAACCACCAGCCGTTGAATCCATCATTCCACCGAGCATCATGATAACGGTGAGAAGATACACGCCGATTGGAAAGAGAGTAACCCACGGAACAAGATCGGCGTTGGAGAACCCGGTACCCGTTATTGCGGAGACCACCTGAAACACCACGTATCTGAGCGCCTTTTCGTGAAAAACCTTCCTGGCTGGTCGCAGTAGAAACAGCGATGCGATGACAATGGTGGATCCCATGATCCAGGGTTCCCCGTTTTTGACGAAGGCTTTGAAGTTTCCCTTCCAGAGGGTGTAATGGATTCCAAAACCCGTTCCACCGAGCAGCATGAGAACGATGGTTATCACTTCTATCGATACACTGTTGTAGTATCCAATACTCGCGTTTTTCACCGAGAAACCACCCGTTGCGAGAGCCGTGAGAGAATGGTTGAAGGCATCGAACCAGGGCATACCGGCCATATGAAGAAAGAACATACCAGCGGCGGCGTACGCCACGTATATGACCATGATCACCTTCGTGGAGTGGGTCACATTTGGGAGTATGTTGTCCACCCTACCTTCGGAACTGTAAAGGGAAGCTCCGAGAGGTCCGATCAATGTGGCGAGCATTATGACGGCAAATCCCGCACCTCCAATGAACTGCATGACACTTCTCCACACCAGAAACACATGGGGAAGACTCTCCACGTCAGAAAACATGGTGAGCCCCGTTGTGGTCCAGCCGCTTGTGGCCTCGAATACTGCCTGGTGAAAATTCAAAAGACCCTCTATAACGAACGGAAGTGCTGAAAGGACTACCGCGGCGCACCACGTTGTGACAACTATCACCGCTCCTTCTTGGTATCCCACCACACGAGTCTCGTTCAATTTTGAAACTTTTTTAAGAACAACACCAGAGGCAAAGGAAATGATTGAGGGAACCAAAAAAGACTCGATGTATATCCACTCTTCAGGATAGAAAATCACAAAAATTGTTGGCAGAAGAAGGATCGCAGGGAACCATATCAAAAGCTGACCTACGTACCAGAAAATCACCTTGAGTCTGTATTTGGTACTGGTCATTAGGTCTTCCAATTTTCCTCACCTTCCAAGCAGTGTCTCTTCGACTGTTTCTTTGGCTTCTGCACTTACGATCACGTACAGTTTATCACCGGAGAGAATCTCCGTATCTCCTCTCGGAACCACAAGCACCCCACCGCGGACGATAGCTGCGATGATACTATCCCTTGGAAGCGGAAGATCCTTCAACTTCTTTCCCACAACCGGACTGTCTTCTTCCACGTTCACACTTAGAAACTCAATACCTTGTTCCAGCGGTATGATGCTGGAGAACTCATCTGGAAAGATGAGAGCCTCCACCGTGTTCGTTATGAGAGTGGTGAGATTCAAGACGGTTGTGATACCCATTTTTTTGAATATTTCCATGTTTCCCGGGTCGTTGACAAGACTCACTACCCGCTTTACCCCGAAGTCCTTCATAACAAGCTGTGCGATGAACAAATTGACCTCATCTCTTGGAGTGAGGATCACCACCACATCGTTTTTTGAAACCTCGGCGTCTCTGAGTATTTCTTTGTGACTTCCATCTCCGTGTATGATCGTCGCCTTCAATTTCTTGGCGAACTCTTCGCAGAGTTCCCTGTCTTTGTTTATGATCACTACACCGTACTTTCGTGACAGCATGGAACGCGCAAGGTAATACGCCGTCGTTTCTCCACCGATTATTATGACTTTCAATCTTCTTCACTCCCTATGATGAACTCCTTTACTTTCTCTATCATGAGAACGGCGGGACAGATGGTTTTTATTCCATTTTCTTCGAAAATCTTTATCTTTTCCGGATCGTAGACCCTGGCGATCACGTTCTCCACGTTGAACATGTACCTTGCGTTCATCGAGATGAAGAAATTCGTACTGTCGTCGTTCGTGAACGCAAACACCATGTCTGCCTTCTCCATACCACACTCTTTCAGAGTTTCAAACTCCGCGGCATCTCCCACCACGGTGAAACCGGAAAACTCGGAGTTGAGCCTGTGAAACGCGTATTCGTTTTTATCCACGACCACGACACTGTGTCCCGAAGAGGAAGCAAGATTTGCTATCAGCGATCCAAGTCTTCCACAGCCGAATATCACGATGTACTTGCTTTTCTGTTTTTTTGACATACTGTTAACTCCCTCACCTTCAATATCTGTACCTGTGAATCCTTCTCATCTTTAAAATATATCCCCAAATCATCCCGTAGACAAATCCACCTATGTGTGCCCACCACGCTATTCCGTAGGATCCAACAAGGCCGTTCAGAACCTGGATAAAGAACCAGATCATCAGATAGTAGAACGCCGGTATTTCCACGAGTGTGAGGAAGAAGAAAATTGGAAACAGAGTCACGATCCTCGAGTACGGAAACAGCACGAAATAAGCTCCCATAACGCCGGACACCGCTCCGGATGCTCCAACCATGGGAGTTGTTGAATGAAACGCAAAAACGAATTGGGTGAGTGCGGCAAAAATACCGGCAGATAGATAAAACAGAGTGTAGCCAACATGGCCCATCTCGTCTTCTGTGTTGTCTCCGAATATCCAGAGAAACCACATGTTACCCAGGATGTGCCAGAACCCTCCGTGGAGAAACATGTGAGTTATGAAAGGAAGAAGGGAAAAGCCGAGCGCTTCTTTTACTCTCTCAACCGTATAACGAGCTGGCACGAGGCCATATCTGTACATGAACAGGAGAAGTTCTCTGTCGTTCAACATGAGTTCATACACGAAAACAACCACGTTTATCAAAATCAAAGCTATCGTTACGTAAGGCTTCTTTCTACTTGGGAGAACATCGTAAAGAGGAAACACGATATCACCTCATCAGATGGTCAGATATGTTCGCCCTTTCCACCACTTCCGGTAATATCTTCGATTCGTCTCCCGTCATGATCACAACCACGCCCGGACCGTGTCCTGCTGAAACGCAGGCAGAGTGTACCACAACACCTATCGATACTGCCCCTTTTCTGTACTTTCCAACTCCATAGGAATTGTCGTGGTCCTGAATTGCGACGATGTCTCCAAGTTTCAGATCCGCTACTCCAAGATCCTCAGGATTCGATGCCATTATATCGTAGTCGGTGGAAGCACTGCTCGAAGCGCCAATCCCAGATCCCATCATGTGCGCTGGAATCTTCGCAACAACAGGTACATGGATTTTCCCATTCTTTTCCTGTATCCCAAGTTTTTCGAAGAGATCTGGGTCGATGTTCATCACCTTCACATCCGGATGATCCAGAAGCTTCAGTCCCTGCCCCCAGGCCTTTATCAATATCTTATCCCCCACCATAAGCTTTCCGAGTACTTCTTCTTCGAAATAAACGAGAACGTGGTTCACACCTCCGTGTTTTCCCGTGACGAACCCTCTGCTTCCCTTCGCGTCTCCAGACATCACGATCACTTCGTTTCCTATACACGAAAGGGTCATCAGCGGTATTTCCTCTTCCTTATTCCTTGCCATGACAGAAACACCCGGTTCTACGTGGTCTCCTGCCCATCCGTAAGCACTGTCACCCACTTTCACGTTGTAGGTGATGCCCCCAAGCACTGGAATTACCCTCACTGTCCCTTCGGTTGTTACACTGTAAGGAGACCTCATTTTCGCTGGAGCGATCTCTCCAACAACCGAAATTCGAACGAGTCTGTCTTTGTTAGTTCTCACAAATCTCACCTCCAGTGTGTGGTATCATTGAGTAGATAGGGAAAACAAGGAGGTGACACTTTGAAATTTTACATCACCACCCCAATCTACTACGTGAATTCTGAGCCTCACATAGGAAGTGCCTACACCACTATTGTAGCCGATATCATCGCTCGCTACAAACGTTTCATGGGTTACGATGTGTTCTTTCTCACGGGAACGGACGAACACGGCCAGAAGGTCCTGCAGGCAGCCCAGCAGGCTGGAAAGGACCCGCAGGAATTCTGTGACGAACTGGCTGAAAAGTTCAAACAGCTCTGGAAAGAACTGAAGATCACGAACGATTATTTCATCCGAACCACAGACGAAATGCACATGAAAACCGTCCAGGAATTCGTTGCGAAGATGAAAGAAAACGGAGACGTCTACAAGGGCATCTACAAGGGATGGTACTGTGTCCCCTGTGAGACGTTCTGGAACGAGGACGAGGTTATAAAGGAAGGAGAAGAACGTTTCTGTCCGGAGTGTAAAAGACCCGTCAAATGGGTGGAGGAAGAGAATTACTTCTTCAGACTTTCGAAATACAGAGATCCTCTCCTGAAGTACTACGAGGAGCATCCCGATTTTGTGGAACCGGACTTCAGAAGAAACGAGATGCTGAAGATTCTCGAAGGTGGTCTCAAAGACCTGAGCATCACCAGGACGACCTTCAAATGGGGCGTTCCCATGAAGGACGATCCGGAACACGTGATCTACGTGTGGGTGGACGCGCTCATAAATTACATATCCGCTATAGGATACGGCTGGAACGATGAGATGTTCAATAAATGGTGGCCTGCAGATTTGCATCTGATAGGAAAAGAAATAAACAGATTCCACTCCATCATATGGCCTGCGATGCTCATGTCGGTTGGACTCCCACTTCCAAAAAAGGTGTTCGCACACGGGTGGCTCACGGTGAACGGCCAGAAGATCAGTAAGTCCCTCGGCAACGCTATAGACCCCAGATTCTTCGTGAAGAGATACGGCAACGACGTGGTGAGGTATTACCTGATACGGGATATCATGTTCGGAAAAGACGGCGATTTCTCGGAGGAAAGGCTCGTCCACAGATTGAATTCCGATCTCGCGAACGACTACGGAAATCTCCTTCACAGGATCACGGCTATGATAAAGAAGTATTTCAACGGAAGACTTCCTTCTCCTTCTGCTCAGGAAGGGCTCGATAGCTGGCTGAAGGAGAGATTCTTCGAAACAAAAGACGCTTACCATGAACTCATGGATTCCTACCGGCTCACAGAAGCCCTGGACAAGATATGGGAGTTCATAGCAGATGTGAACAAGTACTTCAATGACACGAAGCCCTGGATACTTGGAAAAGAGGGAAATATGGAAAGGCTCGGAACGGTGCTGTACAACTCACTGGAGGCCGTGTTCAAGGTGGCTCTGATGACACTCCCGGTGATGCCAGACACCTCCAAAGAAGTGTTCAGGAGAGTGTCCTTTGAAGAAAAGCCTTCGAAGGAACATCTGGAAAACTGGGGAGTTCTGAAGTCTGGTTCCACAGTGATCCACGGCGAACCTCTCTTCAGAAAAATCGACGCGAAAGACTTCAAAAAGGTGGTGGAGACGGTGTCGGTCGAACAGAACGTGATCACAATAGATGATTTTTCCAAAGTAGATCTCAGAATTGCAAAGGTCCTCGAAGCGGAGAAGGTTCCAAATTCCAGAAAACTTCTCAGATTGATAATCGATCTTGGAACGGAAAAGAGACAGATAGTGGCGGGAATTGCAGAACACTACAAACCCGAAGAACTCGTAGGAAAACTGATCGTCGTTGTCGCTAATTTAAAACCCGCAAAACTCATGGGCATAGAGTCTCAGGGAATGCTCCTCGCCGCAAAGTCCGGCGATACCTTGAGACTTTTGACTGCAGATGGAGAAATCACACCAGGTGCGAAGGTGTCCTGACGGAGGGATGTGAATGCCAGAGATCCTGATAAACAAACCCGTAGAGGATGAACTTGTTGAGTCTTATCTTCTGTACTCGATGAGCGTTATAGTGGGAAGGGCCATTCCGGACGTTCGGGATGGCCTCAAACCCGTTCAGAGGAGAATTCTCTATGGAATGTACGAACTCGGTCTCAAACACAACTCACCCACCAAGAAGAGTGCGAGAATCGTCGGTGAAGTGATGGGTAAGTACCATCCTCACGGTGACGCACCCGTGTACGATGCCCTCGTGAGGATGGCTCAGCCGTTCACGATGAGGTATCCACTCATAGAGGGTCAGGGAAACTTCGGTTCCATAGACAGAGACCCTCCGGCCGCGATGAGGTACACGGAAGCGAGACTCACGAAGCTTGCCGAAGAAATGCTCGAAGACATAGAAAAGAACACGGTGAACATGGTCGACAATTTCGATGGCACGCTGAAGGAGCCGGAAGTCCTCCCATCCAAGGTGCCAAATCTCATAATAAACGGTGCCTCCGGTATAGCGGTGGGAATGGCCACAAACATACCTCCACACAATCTCTCCGAGACCGTGGATGCCCTGATTTATTTGATCGATCATCCAGAAGCCACGGTTGAAGAACTCATGCAGTTCATAAAAGGACCGGATTTTCCCACAGGAGCCGTGGTAGTGAACGCTTCTGAATTGAAGAAGGTTTACGAAGAGGGAAGAGGCAGGATCATCGTCAGAGGAAAGGTGCACGTCGAGGATGGAAAGAGAGTAAAGCGAATCGTCATCACGGAGATTCCGTACGGAGTCAGTAAAGCGGGTCTCATAGAACAAATAGCAAAAATAGCGAAAGACGACGAATCACTCCCAATCAGGAACATAAGAGATGAATCCGATAAACGCGGAATGAGGATAGTTATAGAGATCCCGAAGGACACCAGCGAAGAGGTCATAATAAACAATCTCTACAAGAGAACTGCTCTTCAGGATTACTTCAACGTTCAGATGCTGGTCATAGACAAACACAAAAGACCCAGGTTGATGAATTTGAAAGGATTGATGGAGGCTTTCCTTGAGCACCGCTTTGAAGTCATCAGAAGAAGAGCAAGGTACGAATACGAACAGTACACAAGGAGGGCACACGTTGTCGAGGGTCTCCTGAAGGCGGCAAGAGCGATAGGTGTTGTTGTGGACATCGTGAGGAACAGCAAGGATGTGGAAAGTGCGAAGCAATCACTCATGGAAACACTCGAAATCACCGAAGAACAGGCAAAAGCCATTCTCGACATGAGACTTTCGAGGCTGACTTCCCTCGAAATAGAGAACCTTCAAAACGAATACTCCGATCTGGTCAGGAAGATCTCAGAAGTGAAGGAAATACTCGAGAAGGACGAAAAAGTAAAGGAGATAATGAAAGAAGAATTCCTCTACTTGAAGCAACAATACGGGGATCCCAGAAGAACAGAGGTCACAGATCAAAGTATCGAGTACAACGAAGAGGAGCTCATTGTCGAAGAAGACGTGGTGATAACATTGAGTCATAACGGCTATTTAAAGAGCACACCGCTGAACAGCTACAGATCGCAGAAGCGCGGGGGTAAAGGAATCACCGTCTCGAAACTCACTGAAGATGACGAGGTCGAGTTCGTTGTGGTCGCGAAAAACACCGCATCGACCCTGTTTATAACGAACCTCGGACGGGCGTATGTTCTCAAGAATTATCAGCTGGAAACCACCGGAAGAAACACGAGAGGAAGGCACATCACCGCGTTTCTGAATCTCGAAGACACAGAAAAGATCGTAGCACTCGCTTCTCTGAACGGTGATGGAAATGATCTTGTGATCGTTACAAAATCTGGGAAGATCAAAAGAACCGCTCTCAAAGAGTTTGAAAACGCCACCAGCAACCGCGGTGTCAGAGCCATAAAGATAGAACCTGGAGATGAGATCGTCAGCGCCAGGGTTGTTAACAGCGAAAAAGAAACACTCATAGTGGCAACGAAGATGGGTATGGCCGTCAGATTCCCGGTGAGCGATGTTCGCAGGATGGGAAGAAATGCAGCCGGAGTTCAGGCGATAAAACTTCAGCCAGGAGACGAAGTGGTGAGTGTGGACGTGATACCTCCAGGTGACGAAGGAGAGATTCTCACCGTGACAGAGAAGGGATTCGGCAAGAGAACACCCGTTCAGCTGTACAGGATTCAGAGAAGAGGAGGAACGGGTCTCAGAAACATCTCCGATGTGAACAAAACAGGGTACGTAGTAGCCGTGAGATACGTGAGGGGCGACGAAGAGATAGTGGTGGTCACAAGAAACGGCATGATGATCAGATTTCCCGCGTCTGAAATCGGTGTCATCGGTCGTGTGACAAAAGGCGTGAAACTCATCGAACTTGGAGACGATACCATATCGAAGGTGGCGGTGGTGAAAGATTGAGGAAACCCATAGAGCACACTGCTGACATTGCTTACGAGATATCCGGGAATTCTTACGAAGAACTTCTGGAAGAAGCGAGGAACATCCTTTTCGAAGAAGAAGGGATTGTCCTCGATAACGAAGAGAAAGAGAAAACTTATCCTCTTGAAGAGATGGAAGACGTTTTCTTTGACACGGTGAACGACTGGATTCTTGAGATATCGAAAGGATGGGCTCCCTGGAGGATTAAAAGGGAAGGAAACGAGCTAAAAGTAACTTTCAGGAAGATCAGAAAAAAAGAGGGGACCGAAATAAAAGCCCTCACATACCATCTTCTGAAGTTCGAGCACGATGGCGATGTTCTGAAAACGAAGGTGGTGTTCGACACTTGAAAGATCTCACTGAAAGGCAGAGAAAGGTACTTCTGTTCATAGAAGAGTTCATAGAGAAAAATGGATATCCCCCCTCGGTGAGGGAGATTGCGCGGCGCTTCAGAATCACCCCGCGCGGCGCTCTTCTCCATCTAATTGCTCTGGAGAAGAAGGGTTACATCGAAAGGAAAAACGGCAAACCGCGGGCACTGAGGGTTTCGAAAAGCATAAGGAACAAAATACCTCTGATTGGAGAGATTCGTGCAGGTGAAAAAAGAGAAGCCATCGAATATCTGGAAGATTACATAGAAATTCCCGAGAGCTTTCTTTCGAGCGGTTACGATCACTTTTTGTTGAAAGTAAAAGGAGAAAGCATGATAGAAGAACACATCTGTGATGGGGACCTCGTTCTTGTGAGAAGACAGGATTGGGCGCAGAACGGGGATATCGTGGCGGCGATGGTTGACGGAGAGGTGACGCTAAAAAAGTTCTATCAGAGAGGTGATACGGTAGAGTTGAGGCCCGCTAACAGAGAGATGTCGTCGATGTTTTTCAAGGCGGAAAAGGTGAAAATCCTGGGTAAAGTGGTGGGAGTTTTCAGAAAACTCTAAGGGGGGATAGGATGTTTCCCTACAAGATTGTGGATGATGTGGTGATATTGATGCCGAACAAAGAGCTCAACATAGAGAACGCACATCTGTTCAAAAAATGGGTCTTTGACGAGTTTTTGAACAATGGTTACAACAAGATATTTCTGGTCCTTTCGGATGTGGAGAGCATAGACAGCTTCAGTCTGGGTGTCATTGTAAACATTTTGAAGAGTATCAGCAGCAGTGGTGGTTTCTTTGCACTGATATCTCCAAATGAGAAAGTAGAGCGAGTCCTCTCTCTGACGAATCTGGATCGCATAGTGAAGATATACGATACGATATCGGAGGCCATGGAGGAGGTGCGAAGAAAGTGAAGATCGCTATTGCATCGGACCACGCAGCCTTTGAACTGAAAGAGAAGGTGAAAAACTACCTTCTGGGCAAGGGAATAGAAGTGGAAGATCACGGTACCTACTCCGAGGAATCCGTTGATTATCCGGACTATGCGAAAAAAGTCGTTCAATCCATTCTGTCGAACGAAGCGGATTTTGGAATCCTTTTGTGTGGTACAGGACTCGGGATGTCGATCGCCGCAAACAGGTACAGGGGCATAAGAGCGGCTCTCTGTCTTTTCCCGGACATGGCAAGACTCGCGAGATCGCACAACAATGCAAACATCCTCGTTCTTCCGGGAAGGCTCATCGGAGCAGAGCTCGCTTTCTGGATAGTGGATACCTTCCTCTCAACACCCTTCGATGGAGGAAGGCACGAAAGGAGAATCAGAAAGATCGATGAGGTTTAAAGAGCTGATCTTTCCTTTGAGAGTCGAAGAGGAAGAACTCGTAGAAAAATTTTACGAAGAGGGATTCTTCAATTTCGCGATAGAGGAAGATGAAAAGGGAAAGAGGGTGTTGAAGATCTACCTTAGGGAGGGTGAACCCCTTCCTGATTTTTTGAAAGATTGGGAGATTGTTGATGAGAAGATCACCACTCCCAAAGACTGGATAGTCGAGCTCGAACCCTTTGAAATCGTCGAGGGAATATTCATAGATCCAACTGAAAAGATAAACAGAAGAGATGCGATCGTGATAAAACTGTCTCCCGGTGTGGCGTTTGGCACAGGTCTCCATCCCACCACGAGAATGAGCGTCTTCTTCCTGAAAAAGTATCTGAAGGAAGGAAACACTGTGCTCGACGTTGGATGTGGAACGGGAATACTCGCCATCGCTGCCAAAAAACTCGGTGCGTCTCAGGTGGTAGCGGTCGATGTGGATGAGCAGGCCGTCGAGGTGGCTGAAGAGAACGTTCGAAAGAACGACGTCGACGTACTGGTGAAATGGTCGGATCTTCTCTCAGATGTGGAGGGTACTTTCGATATTGTGGTGTCCAATATTCTGGCTGAGATTCACGTGAAGCTACTCGAAGATGTGAATCGTGTCACACACAGAGATTCCATGCTCATACTCTCAGGGATCGTTGACAAGAAAGAAGACATGGTGAAAAGGAAGGCCAGTGAACACGGATGGAACGTTTTGGAGAGAAAGCAGGAGAGAGAATGGGTAACTCTCGTGATGAAAAGATCGTAGAGTGGCAGATTGGAAGAAAGATCACGAACATGAATCGGGTGGCTTATCGCTGTCCATACGGCTATCCGGTTGTGATCGAAAGTCTGCCCATCAAGAATGGAAAGCCGTTTCCCACGCTCTACTGGCTCACCTGTCCCCACTTGAGAAGAGAAGTATCCAAACTCGAGAGCGAAGGGTTCATAAAGAAACTCGAAGATCGAATAGCGTCCGATGTGGCGTTTCGAGAAAAGATGAGGAAGGCACACTTAGAAGTGATAGAGAGAAGAAAAAGGCTCCTCACCGGGGAACATCCCTTCCGCGAAATTCTGGAAAAGGTAGGAACAGGTGGTATTCGAGATTTCTCGAAAGTGAAGTGCCTCCACCTTCACCTGGCGGATTACCTGGCAGATGTTGGAAATCCTGTTGGAGAAACCGTGTGGAATCTCATCGAAAAGAAATTCTGTGATGATGTTTTCTGCAAAATCGGGGAGGCGAGAGAATGAAGATCATAGAAACCATAGAGGAAATGAAGAAATTCTCCGAGGAAATGAGAGAGAAGAAAAAAACGATAGGATTCGTCCCCACCATGGGATACCTCCACGAAGGGCACCTGTCTCTTGTGAGAAGAGCAAGGGATGAAAACGATGTGGTCGTGGTGAGTATTTTCGTGAATCCTACCCAGTTCGGTCCCAACGAAGACTACGAGAGGTACCCAAGAGATTTCGAAAGAGACAGAAAGCTCCTCGAAGAAGAAAACGTGGACTGCATCTTCCATCCGTCAGTCGAGGAGATGTATCCTCCCGATTTTTCCACCTACGTTGAAGAAACGAAGCTTTCAAAAAATCTGTGTGGTAGATCCCGTCCTGGACACTTCCGTGGAGTGTGCACCGTGGTCACGAAGCTCTTCAACATCGTGAAACCTCACAGGGCGTACTTCGGTCAAAAAGATGCACAGCAGTTCAGGGTTCTGAGGAGGATGGTGAGAGATCTGAACATGGACGTGGAAATGATCGAGTGTCCCATCGTGAGAGAACCGGATGGCCTCGCGATGAGCTCAAGGAACGTGTATCTGTCGCCCGAAGAAAGGCAGCAGGCGCTTTCGCTCTATCAGTCTCTGAAAATAGCGGAGAATCTCTATCTGAACGGTGAAAGAGACGCAGAAAAGATAAAAGAAGAGATGATAAAACACCTTTCCAGGTTCGATAAGGTGAAGATAGACTACGTGGAGATCGTGGACGAGGAGACTCTGGAGCCGGTTGAGAAGATCGATCGAAAGGTGATCGTCGCGGTGGCTGCCTGGGTTGGAAATGCAAGACTCATAGACAACACGATCCTGGGGTGAGAACGTGAAGAGGTTCCTTTTGATCTCCGACTCACACGTTCCCGTGCGCATGGCCAGTCTTCCGGATGAGATACTGAACTCTTTGAAAGAGTACGATGGCGTGATAGGCCTTGGAGACTATGTGGATCTGGACACGGTGATCCTTCTTGAGAAATTTTCTAAGGAATTCTACGGAGTTCACGGAAACATGGATTATCCAGACGTGAAAGAACACCTTCCGTTCTCGAAAGTCCTGCTTGTAGAGGGTGTCACCATAGGAATGTGTCACGGGTGGGGTGCCCCGTGGGATCTGAAAGACCGTCTTTTGAAGGTCTTCAACGAAAAACCTCAGGTGATACTCTTCGGACACACCCACGAACCGGAGGACACGGTGAAAGCGGGTGTGAGATTTCTGAACCCGGGAAGCCTCGCTGAAGGCTCTTACGCCGTCCTTGAACTGGACGGGGGTGAAGTACGATTCGAGTTGAAGACCTTGTAAAAGAGATCGTCGAGGACATAAGAGAAACCGTGAAAGACGGAAAGCTCTACGTTGCCTTCTCCGGGGGAAAGGACAGTTCGCTGGTGGCAATCCTGGCGAAGATGGCCCTCGGAGAAGAAAGGGTGGAGCTCGTCACCGTGGACTGGAGCCCTTACACCTACGAGAGATCGAGAGAGATTGTTCGAAACTTCGCAGAAAAACACGGCTTGAAACACACTTTCATTCCTTCCAACAGGATGCAGGAGAAGGTCTGGAGACACGGTCCATCCTGCAACGCCTGCACCCGCGACGTGAAGACCGTTTTGGTGAAAAGATACGCTCAGGGTCACCTCGTTGCGAGCGGTGCAAACGCCTCCGACAGCTGGGGAAAAACGGGCCTGAAGGTCTTCGACGGTGTCTACTCACCACTCTGCAGGGTCGGTAAAGAAGAGATAAACGAGATGCTGAAGTTCCTCGGACTGGAAGTGAAGAAGATCGGTGAGTCTGCGGGAAGAGAAGGATGCAAACTGAAACACCTTCTGAAGATGCTCATAAACCCGGATTACCACGGAAAAGCTGTTTCTACTGCAAACGAGATCCTTCTCAGAGTTCTCGAAGAACATGGCTTCAAGCCGGAACTCGCCAACGTGAAGATCATCGGGCCGCTTTCAAGAAACATCGCCCTCGTGAATGTGAAACCTCTTCCACCAGAAAAGGTGATGAACGAGATCGTCGAAAAGCTCTCCGCAGAAGAGACGATAGACGGGGTCATCGTGGTCGATGGCCCTATGAAACTCGTGGTTCTGGCCAGTCCCGCGATCTACAGGAACGAAGAGTCAAGAAAGTGGATAAAGGAGGGAAGGCTTCAACCGGAGTTCGCCTTCCCCATCGAGATCGAGTGGAGAGAATCGAAGAACAACAAACTTCGCACCTTTCAGGTGGTCGATGCCAGAAAGGAGTGAGACTATGGCCTTCAGATGTCCCCTTCTGCTCTTTCTGAGAAAGATATTCAAGTTCAGAAGAAAACCGAAGTTCATCGTGAAGAAGAGCTGAGAACGGCGACGTTTTCCAGGCCGAAGGGCAGCAGGATGTATCTGTCCGTGTGGTGCTCGAAATCTATGAAGCTCTTCGGTCTTCTGAAGGTCTCCTCGAGAACGTCTGCCTTGTGGTTCGCCTCTATGAGGTTGAACAGTGTGTTTGTGAGGACGAGTTGGAGTTCGTTTTTTCCATTTCTCAGAGCATCTGTAATATCTATCATGAAAGGTCTCCAGAAAAGAACGCCCAGGAACTTCCCGTTCAGAATCACCTCGACCGAGGCCGCCTCCACACCGTTCAGCTTGAGGAAGTATCTTTTCCCCGGGTCTTTTTTACACTCAAATATCTTTTTGAGCGTGAAGGATCCCACATAGAACGGGTACCCGTCCCGTGTGATGTCCCTGTGATCCGGTACCTTGGGTGCATCGATCACGTACCTCGTCTCGTCCACGTTCACAAGTGAAAAATCTCCCACAAGATATATCGTCTCCACCTCTGTTGGCCTGTGATTCTCTGGATCTTTCACCCTCGTGTGACACCCCGGGCCTGTGATGTTGTTTTCTTTTCTTCCCTCCAGAACAACCGTGTTCTTTCCTTCTCTGACGAGATCTGTGATCTCCATCTTTCCAAAGTTCACATCCAGGAAATTCTGTTCCTCGTTGAAAATGCAGCTTTTTCTTTCGTACCTCACCTCTCGACCGTTCACCGTGATTCTGTCAAGATTTTCCGCGCACTCAACGACGAGAAAGAGTTTTTGAGGCTTTTTCCTGACCTCGAAAGAGTACTCCACCCTGAACGGTGTACCATCCGGTAACCTGTAGAACTCGTACCAGATCTTCGAGACGAACTCGTTCCTGAAAACCCTTCCACCCGCTTCAAAATACTCCACCCTGTCCACTGGAAGAACGTTGAAAGAGTTCATCTTCACTTCGAAATCGTTCAGTGCCGTCTCGAAATCGAATTCTTTCTCCAGAAGAACTCCTGTTGAAACCACTTTCTCATCTTCCGCAGGAACCTCCTCGTCCGTTACCCAGATACAAACACTCGACGCTGGGAACATGACAAACTCGTTTTCCTTCAGCTCCACCAATTTGAAATCGAACAGGTCTATCGCGTACGTGTGTTTTCTCTTTTCCTTCAGTTCCAGATGGCAGTGCACTTCCCGGTCGATGTCCGTGTTCGCAAGAAAGAGAAGATAAGATCCGTCTTCCAGCACTCTCTTCTGCGCGATCACCGCTTTTGCATTCTCTTTCGTTTTCGTATCCAGAACATCCACAGAAAAGAAGGGTTTGAGTTCTTCGATGAGATCTTCGAGCGTTTCAAAAACACGAGCCTTTTTGAGGAATTCGATTCTTCCCTTCTTTCCTTCCACTCTTTCCGGGAAGAACCTGCCGTACCTGAAATCCTTCAAAACAAAGACCTTACCACCGTTTTCTGCCAGTGAGTTCAAAAGTTCCACAGTAGAACTTTTCAGATTCAGGAGCGGTGGCAGCACCACGACTTCGTATTCGTACTCTCCTACTCTCAGTTTTGCCTCTTTCACTCTTCCATGTTTTGAGAGGATCATCTCGTCGCCGAAGTGGAAGTCTATCTTGTTCGCAACGAGTTCCTTTGTGATCGTATCGAAGAGCTCGTTGAGCTTATCGATCTCGTCATCGAACTTAGAATACACACACCACGCTGAGGAGATGGGATGTATCATGAGCACTTTGACCTCTCTCTTTCCCTGTGTGACGATGTGGTTCAGTCTTGCAAAGTAATCCGACAGGAATCTTTCGTTCTTCCACCAAGGCTGTTGATAGAAGAGATTCGGTGGGTAGTCCCTCTTTCTCTCTCCTCTCATCGAGTAAAGACTGAGATGCGGGTTTATGTACGTGACACCGAGAACCGCCTGCCAGTCCGCTATCCATTTTCTGTGCAGAAAACTCACGTGCTGACCCGTTGTACCGAACGTTTCGCAGAGCACCCATTTCTTCCCTAACTGCTCTGCCGCCGATGAAACCTGCTTTATCGTGACCACCTGTTCCAGGTGTCTGGCGAGTTTGTCTATTCCCGGTATCTGCATGTATTCGTAGTGTGGCATCGCGGCACCTATCCACTCCACCTGTCCTCTGAGTGTATCTTCTGCCATGTAGTGTCCCGTCATGAAGATGCCGTTTTCTTCACACCACTTCGCGTACGGGATCGTGAAGTTTTCGATGAACAGACTCGTCGCAACATCGAAGAAATCGTATCTCACCTTCATGTAGTCCTTCACGTTGAAGAAGAGTTCTTCTAAGTGGTCTCTGATGTCGTATCCCTTTCGCCTCAAAAACTCCTCTGGAAATCGTTCTGTCCAGGGGAGTGTGGGTTCTTTGGGGTGATGCACTCTCAGATAGGTGGGTTCATCGGTGAAGATCCCGGGGATGGAGACTCTGAAAAGATCACCGCACGATTTTTTGTACCTCTCGTGTGTCGATCTGAGAAACGCCTCTGTGGTCTCTCTTG
This sequence comes from Thermotoga sp. Mc24, assembly GCF_000784835.1. Taxonomy (NCBI): domain Bacteria; kingdom Thermotogati; phylum Thermotogota; class Thermotogae; order Thermotogales; family Thermotogaceae; genus Thermotoga; species Thermotoga sp. Mc24. Next base: position 389,910 of record NZ_JSFH01000009.1, read on the forward strand.
AGAGCAGATCGACGTAGCAGGTTCCGTTGAACCACGGATCACCAAGCTTCATAACGCGTTTTACCACGTAGAATTCTTCGCCGTCTCTTTCTATCTTTTTCAGGATCTCATCTTCTGGTTTGATCTGATCCTTTTTCAAGAGTGTGAGGTATTTGTGCCTGTGTTCCGGTTTTTCGAGTGGCACGATTCCTCCAGCGAATCCGGAAGGCCATCTGTCCTCATCGTAGAGCCAGGCGAGCATCCCGAGTTTTCTGGCGTGTTCTGCACAGCTTCTTACGAGTCTCATCCACTCCTCAGAGAGGTATTCCGTTACAAGCCCCACTCTCGAGTGCATGAAGAAGCCTCCGTAGCCCTTCTCATACATTTCGTCTATCTGCCTTAGAAGTTCCTCCTCGCACAACTTATCGTTCCAGCTCCAGAAGGGAGCGGGTCTGTACCACACACCCGGATTTTTCAGTTCTTCCAGGTTCATATTTCCACCTCTTTGTATTTCTTCCACTCTTCGTAGCCCTCGTTCCACTCTTCCATATTTTCCGGCTCGAACGTTTTCAATTCGAAGGATTCTTTCACGATCTTTCTGGCTTCGTTGATGTCTGCTATCGCTCCCAGGGTGATCAGCTGAACGAGTGCGTTCCCGATGGGAGTGGCGTCCACAGGACCCGCCACCACCGTCTTCCCCGTCGCACTGGCTATGAAACTCATCAAAAGATCGTTTCTCACAGCTCCACCCACCACGTGGATTTTCCCGTATCTTTTGCCGGTGAGTTCTTTGATCTGCTCCACGATCCATCTGCAGTTGAACGCAAGGGATTCGAAGATGAGCCGGGAGATTTCTCCGATCCTCTCCAGGATTTTCTGGCCCGTTCTTTCAAGATAATTTCTGATCCTCTCCGGCATGTTTCCAGGGTGGAGAAACTCTTCTCTATCGGGATCGAGAAACGCCTGGAAACCAGGGGCATTCCTGGCCGATTCGATGATCTCCGAATAATCCTTCTTCCAGATTCTGTTGCACTCTTCCAGAAGCCACATGCCCGTTGCGTTTTTTAGAAACCTGATCTTCCCGTACCCACCTTCGTTCGTGAAATTTCTCTCCAGTGCCTCTTTGCTCAGAAGTGGTCTTTCCAGCTCCGTTCCCACAAGAAACCACGTTCCAGAGCTGATGTAGATTCCTTCCCCTTCAAGCGGTACAGCAACAACAGCGGAAGCGGTGTCGTGACAGGCGGTGGCGATCACGTTTATACCTTTTTTCACTCTGCATTTTCCCAGGATGGTACCCGGCGGAACCACCTTTGGAAAGATCTCAGTGGGAATGGAGAGTTTTTCGAGAAGGTCGTACGCCCATTCCCCATCCGGCACGCTGTAGCACTGAGAAGTGCTCGCGATGGTGTACTCACTCACCATCTCTCCAGAAAGCCAGAAGTTGAACACGTCGGGGATCATCAGAAGGTGCTTTGTCGTCTTCAAGAACGGATCGTTCGAGAGCACCATGGAATACAGCTGATAGAGCGTGTTTATCTCCATGAACTGTATACCCGTTCTCTGGAATATCTCATCTTTTGGAACCACTTCGAAGGCCTTTTTCATGACTCCCTTCGTTCTCACATCTCTGTAGTGATAGGGAAGAGATACGAGTCTTCCGTTTTCGTCGAGTAAGGCAAAATCCACACCCCATGTATCCACCCCAACAGACTGTGCGTCAGAGACCTCAAGAACACCCTTTATCTCCTCGTAGAACCCGGGAAGATTCCACACGAAGTGTTCTCTATCCTTCCCAGGAAGAAAGGTTCCTTCTGTTCTGAATCTCTTTATTTCTTTCACCGTCAACCTGTCTTTCAACTCCACCTCGTAGATCTTTCCGTTCGTTGCTCCAAGATCGATCGAGAGGACCTTCACAGCCATCCCTCCGGAACACCCGTGGGATTTCTTCCGAGGCTGAGCACTCTCAAAAGGATCTCCGCCGCTTTTTCCAGGATCTCGACCCTGTCGTACGCTTCTGCGACATCTTTTCCGAAAGCCACAACACCGTGCTTGTCCCAGAGAACTGCATCTTTCCCTTCTGACTTCTCCACCGTCTTCAGGCCGAGTTCCACACTGCCAGGTTTTTCGAACTCAACGACGGAGATTCCCTGCGGGAAAAAGATCAAAACTTCCGGATGAATCTTCATCATCTTCGGAAGAAGTTCCTGAAAGTCCTTCAGGTTCATCAGAGTGAGCAGGTTCAGAGGGTGAGTATGAACGATGGCTTTCTTTTCCGGATTCATCTCCTTGAATTTTGCGTGGATCATGAGGTGTGTGGGAAACTCGCTGGTGGGCTTTCCGTTTCCATGGAGTATTTCGTAGTTTTTCCCCGGAAGGACGTGAAGAAGACAGATCTTGCTGTCGTCTTCGTAGATTTCCCTCATTCTCGAGCCCGTTGCCGTGATCAGAAGGTACATCTCGGGACCGTCGTAATCGAACCCGTATTCGTTCACACTCTTGACCTCGTATCCTTCTGGTCTTTCATCCAGTCTGACGGAGATGTTCCCTGCGTTCGCCTCGGAAAGGCCCTTTATGGCAAGCCAGTAAGCTACTTTTTGAATCTCTCTTATCGTCTCTCTCATCGTCTCTCTCTCCTTCTTTTTTCCATGTAGTCTTCTTCCCGAAAGACTCTGAGCGGATCCTCCGGAAGACCCTTCTGCCTTCTGTACTCCCTCAGAATCGGCCTTACGTCTGTTCGAAACGCATCGAGGAGAATTTCTTCTGCTTCAACCACGTCGTAGTTTTTCTGAGCCTCTCTCAGTAGATTTTCGTCTATGAGAAGTGCCTTTGTGAAAAGTTCCTGGGCGATCAAAACAGATTGTATCATCGCGAGGATCTTCGGTTTTGTGATGTGGGCCTGATCGAACATGAGAACCACCTTCTTTGCAGAATCAGAGAGTTCAGGATCTCTCCATGCAAAGACGATCTCCTTGAAGATCAAAAACACCTCGTACGGATTTATGGAGGCGATCGTGAGATCGTCATCTGCGTATTTCCTGTTGTTCAGATGAAAGCCTCCGAGTTTCTTCTCAGACAGAAGTGTTGCAACGATGTACTCTATGTTCGTTCCTTGGGGATGATGCCCTAGGTCGACGAGTACAAGAGCACGTTCTCCCAATTTTTCCGAAAGGAGATAGCTCATTCCCCAGTCTGGAATGTCTGTGTGATAAAAAGCGGGCTCGAAGAACTTGTACTCTATGAGGAGATACATGTCGGCCGGCATGTTCTCGTAGATGTACCTCAGGGACTCTTCGAGCCTTTTCTTCCTGGAGCGGAAATCGTCCTGACCGGGATAGTCCGTTCCGTCCGCGAGCCACAGACTGATCACCTTTGAACCAGTTTTTTCGGCTATGTCCACGCACTCCATCACGTGAGCGATCGCTTTTTTTCTGATCTTTTCGCTGGGATTCGTGAGGCTTCCGTACTTATAATCAGGATCCTGAAACAGATTCGGGTTGATTGCACCTATCTTCAAGCCTTTCTCTTCAGCAAACTCTCTCAGTTCCTCCCAGTTTTCCACTTTGTCCCAGGGAATGTGAAGGGCAACGGAAGGACAACAACCTGTGAGACGATGAACGAGAGCGGCGTCTTCTATTCGTTCGAAAACGTTCCGGGCGGCTCCTTCTTCGTGGAAGACGGCAAACCTCGTTCCTGCATCGCTGAACGCCCAGGAGGGAAGTTCGAACATCAGCTCGTCGAGTTCTTCAAAAATCTTTTCCATATTCATCACTCCTCCCAATAACCGATGGTTGTCATAAGAGTGTAGTGATCCTTTCCAGCGTCAAGGCGTGAAAGTTGCATAACAACCGGCACACTGCTTTCCGCCATTATGCTGTAAGGCTTACATTTTGGTATACCAAGTTTGTCCAGTCTCAGGTGCAAACTCTTCATTGGTGAAATTTCTACTTCATGAACAACTGGTTCAGAGTCTTCGAAGAGGAACGTGATCCTTATTTTTGCTGTTTCATCACCCGTATTCATGATACACAGAGATTCATGGGAAGCAAGATATCCTCTTTTCCCATTTGGAATGTAACCATCTGGAAAGAACCATTTTCTGGCACCGTTCATTATTCATCACCTCTGGGTACGAATTCATACATAAAGTTATCATAAATTAATCACAAAAGTCAACGATGTTTGTGATAAAATTTTTCGAAAGGAAAGGAGGTGTTGATATGAAAGAGGAAAGATTGAAGGAAATCCTCGATATCGTTGACAGAAACGGTTTCATCAGCATGAAGGATCTTCAGGAACAACTCGGCGTTTCGATGATCACCGTGAGGAGAGACGTCGCGGAACTGGTGAAAAGGAATTTGGTGAAAAAAGTACATGGTGGCATAAGGAAGGTGAATTATTTTGAAAAGGAAACAGACTTCATGAAACGACTCTCAATAAACAGAGAAGCAAAAGAGAAAATTGCCCAGCTTGCACTGAACTTCATCGAAGATGGAGACATTATCTTCCTGGATGCAAGCACCACCGCGCATATCTTTGCCAAACACCTGGCCTCGTCTCAAAAGTCCGTTCATGTCATCACAAACAACCTGCTCACAGCAATGGAGCTCTCGAAGAACTCCGATATAAGCGTTGTTCTGCTCACAGGAAAGGTGAATCCGGAGAACCTGGCTGTGGAAGGCTCTCTGACGATAGAGTGTGGGAAAAAATTCTCCGTGAAAAAAGCCTTTGTCTCCTGCAGAGGAGTGACTGCGGAAGAAGGAACCTACGAAATAAACACCATGGAAATGGGAATAAAAGGAATTTTCGTGGAAAGAGCGGAAGAGATCTTCGTCCTTGCTGATTCCAGCAAGATCGGGAGGAGATCTCTGGCACACCTGATACCCGCAGAAAAAATCGATCATCTCATCACCGACAGAAAACCTCCAGAAAATCAGTATGAAATATTCAGGGAAAAAGGTGTGGAAATTGTTTATTGATTAATTCAACAGGGAGGTGCACACATGTCGAACATAGTATTTGTAGGAGCGGGGAGTGTGAGGTACACGATCAAGCTGGTAGGGGACCTGGCGAAGACACCGGATTTGTATGGGTCGAGACTGGTATTGATGGACATCGACGAAGAAAGGTTGAAAGCAACGTACATTCTCGTCACGAAGTACCTCAGGGAACTGAATGCAGAGTACACAGTGGAACAGACGACAAGCCTTGAGGAGGCACTTGAAGGGGCAGACTTTGTCATCAACACAGCCCTCTACAGGGCACCAGGGCACGAAGACGGATACGTACACTACGAGATCATGAGGGAAGTAGGGGAAAGGCATGGCTACTACAGAGGGATAGACAGCCAGGAGCTGAACATGGTCTCGGACTACTACACACTCAGCAACTACAACCACCTGAAGATGAGTCTTGATATAGCAAAGGCAGTGGAGAAGATAGCACCGAATGCGTGGATACTGCAGACGGCCAATCCCGTTTTTGAGATCACCCAGCTTGTGAAGAGGCTTACGAAGGCGAGGATAGTGGGTTTCTGTCACGGATATGCGCACGTGTTTCACCTTGCGAAGGTACTCGGTGTGGAGCCAGAGGAATTAGACTGGCAGGTAGCAGGGGTGAACCATGCGATATGGATGAACAGGTTCAGATGCAGAGGGGAAGATCTCTATCCGAAGCTGGACGAATGGATAGAGGAGAACGCGTCGCGATGGGAGCCGAAGAATCCATGGGATGTGGACTTTTCACCTGCAGCGATAGACATGTACAGGTTCTACGGGATGTACCCGATAGGGGACACGGTGAGGAGTGGGACATGGAAATACCACTACGATCTTGAGACGAAGAAGAGATGGTACGGGAAGTTTGGGGGGATAGACAACGAAGTGGAAAGGCCGAAGTTCTACGAGAGTTTGAGGGAGCAGAGGAAGAGGCTGATGGAACTTGCGAAAGAAGTAGAGAAAGATCCGACGATAGAGCTGACGAAGGTGTGGCCTGAGGTGTTCACAACAGGCAGTGAGAGTGTAGAACAGCACATACCTTTCATCAACGCGCTTGTGAATGACAAGAAGGCGAGGCTTGTATTGAACATAGAGAACAGAGGGGTGATAAAGGGGATACCGGACGATGTAGTGGTGGAGGTGCCAGTGGTAGTTGATAAAGAGGGGATACATCCGGAGAAGATAGAGCCTGATCTTACAGACAGGATCAAGAAGTTCTATCTTCTTCCGAGGATACTCAGGATGGAGTGGACACTTGAGGCGTTCATATCTGGTGACAGGAGGGTTCTGGAGGAGATCCTCGTCAGGGATCCAAGAACCAGATCCTACGAACAGGTCGTCGCTGTTATTGATGATATCCTTAACCTCCCCTTCAACGAGGAAATGAAGAAGCATTACGGCAGTTGAAAAATCGATTTGTAAAAACCGTAGCGCCCCATAAGGGGCGCTTTTTTGTTGTAAGGGGTTGTAAGCAAAAGGAAAACTAATATAATCAATAATAATCAACCATATTTATCTCTTATAGTTCGATATTAGGATTATTTTATACTGAAAGCCCTTGACCTTGTTGTATGTTTGTTGATATTATATTGATAACTTCAAGATCATAATGGTTCATTTTTATGATCATTCTATAACGCAGGGGGTGGTATGATGTTCAGGAAAGTTCTGTGGAGTCTTCTTGTAGTAATCTTCACAGCTCAGATTCTTGCCATTGGACTCAACGAAATCGTTCCCGGTGAGTATTACAATCTCACTGATTACGAACGTCTGACGGGTAAGAAGATCACGAAATTCAACGAATCACCGATGCTGAAAGAGATGGTTGAGAAAGGACTGCTTCCACCTGTGGAGGAAAGGCTTCCGAAGAATCCGGTTGTGGTAACGCCGTATGAAAGCATTGGAAAATATGGCGGTACCTGGAACAGAGCATGGTACGGATTGTCAGATGAATGGAACGCTGGTCGTATTTGTTACGAGTTTATGGTAATTTCAGACAAAGCGGGTAAAAGCCTGTTGCCTGATGTTCTTGAGAGCTTAGAAGTGTCTAAAGACGGTAGAGAATATACAATGAGAATTAGAAGAGGATTGAAGTGGTCTGATGGAGAACCTGTTACCACGAAAGATGTTGAATTCTGGTATCATGACATTTTACTTAACGAATCACTTACTCCTTCCATACCTTCAGTTTTCCAGCCAGGTGGGAAAGTTTTCAAATTGGAGATTGTCGATGATTACACTTTCAAAGTGATTTTCGAAGAGCCTTATCCACTATTTCCATTTGCTCTAGCTGGTGATGGAGGAAGAGCGGGAATTGAATTCGTTGTTCCTTCACATTACATAAAAAAATTTCATCCAAAGTACATTGGTTTAGAACAAGCAGAAAAAATAGCAAAGGAAAATGGATATAGTTCTTGGTATCAATTCGTTAGTGACAAATGCTTGCAAACCAATTCTTGGCTGGTTAATCCCGACCTCCCGATTCTTTTCCCCTGGAAATTGTCTAAAGAATCTTCAGAGAGAGCGTTAATACTTGAAAGAAATCCGTATTACTTCAAAGTTGATCCTGAAGGAAATCAATTACCGTACATCGATAGAATCATATTCCATTATGTTGAAAATCAACAGATGTTGTTGATGAAAGCTATATCTGGGGAAATAGATATGCAGGGGAGACATTTAACAGTCGCAGATTATTCAATACTTGCAGCTAATAGAGAAAAAGGCGGTTACAAATTGATCCTTGCAAGGCAGGCCGTTGGTAGTGCCGATACCCTCATGATAAATCAAAACTACACTGACGATCCTGTTATAGGTGAAATATTAAGGGATCCTAGATTCAGGCAAGCTATTTCCTTGGCTGTAAACAGGGAAGAAATATGGCAATTGGTCTACCAAGGGCTCGGTGAACCGCGACAAGCTTCTTTCGTAAAAGGCGTAAAATATTACGATCCAGAGTGGGAAAAAGCATTTGCCGAATATAATCCAGAGAGAGCGAATCAACTACTAGATGAAATGGGGCTCAAATGGAATCCTTCTCGTACCTATAGGTTAAGGCCAGATGGTAAGAAATTGGAAATTGTTATTGAATACACAACTCCTTCCCAAACTAGAGAAAAAACAATGGAAATGGTCAAATCTTATCTTGAGAAAGTTGGAATAAGTGTTATTTTGAAACCTATAGATAGATCATTGTATGTTACAAGATTGGAAGCGGGTCAACTGCAAATAGGAGTATGGGAATTCGACAGGAACATAGATCCTGTTGGCGATCCTGCCCACATTTTGGGTAGTCAATGGGCGCCTCTTACCTGGCAGTGGTACAACAGTGGTAAAAAAACTGGTATGCCACCAGAAGAGGGAACCGATATGTGGAAACTATATGAAATATGGGATCAAATTGTCAAAGAAGTGGCCCCAGAAAAACGAGATGAACTAATGAAAGAAATAATCAACCTTCATAAGAAAAATATTTGGATGGTGGGTTTTGTAGGAGCTCTGCCCCAGCCTATCGTGGTGAAAGAGAATTTCAAAAATGTTCCGCAAGGTCTACTCTGGGATTTTCCGCTGATAAGAAGTCCGAAGAATTTCAGGCCTGAACAATTTTACTTTGAGTGAACGATAGGGGAGGGCCTCCCTCCCTTTTATTTACACCTTAGATAGAACGAGGTGGTAAATCATGGTAGCGTATATTCTTAGAAGACTGATAACTGCTTTTATAACGTTATGGATAATATCAATAATATCCTTTGTAATAATTCAACTTCCTCCAGGAGATTTTTTAACGTCTTATATTGCCCAATTGAAAGTATCCGGAGAAGACGTGGATATTGCTACAATTGAAGCTTTAAAGAAACAGTATGGACTCGATAAACCAATTTATGTTCAGTACTTGAAATGGCTATGGGGTATCCTACATGGTGATTTTGGGTATTCGTTTTCCTGGAAAAAACCTGTTAATGAATTATTATGGAATAGATTGGGAGTTACTGTCCTCGTAGCTACTTTATCCCTGATATTCAGCTGGATTTTTGGCTTTATCATCGGTATGTATTCGGCCGTTCATCCATATTCAATTGGGGATTACCTGGCAACTATTTTGGGATACATTGGTTTAGCTGTTCCTAATTTTCTTTTAGCTTTGATTTTGATGTGGGGAATTTATAGTCTAACTGGGATAAATCTAAGTGGATTGCATTCCGTAAAATATTTGAATACACCTATGACCATTGATAAGTTCTTGGATATTCTGAATCATTTATGGATACCGGTATTAGTTTTAGGAACGTCAGGAATGGCAGGACTCATCAGGACCTTGAGGGCAAATCTTCTGGATGAGCTTCACAAGCCATACGTGGAGGCAGCACTTTCCAAGGGGCTTCCGGAGAACAAAGTGTTCTGGAAGTATCCTTTGAGGATAGCGATGATACCCTTCATCAGCACGGTGGGGTGGAGCCTTCCTTGGATTTTCTCTGGAGCCACAATAACAGCTATCGTTCTAAATTTACCATCTGTTGGTCCATTACTCTTAAACGCTCTTAAAAACCAAGACATGTACCTTGCTGGGAGTTTGGTGATGTTTTTGAGTTTTTTCACTGTGATAGGGACATTGATATCAGACATTTTGCTTGCATGGGTAGATCCCAGGATCAGGTTCGAGTAGGAGGGGAAACATGAAGAAGAGAGAACAGATGGAGGAGAAATTCTATTATGCGTCTCAGTGGCAGCTGATCTGGTGGAGGTTCAGAAAACACAAGCTTGCAGTGATAGGAGGGGTGGTGCTTCTCATCATTTATGTTTTTGCTATTTTCTGTGAGTTCTTTGCTCCGTACGATCCGAACAAATACAACTACAGATACCCTTACGCACCACCGCAGAGGATACACTTTTTCCACGAGGGAAAGTTCATAGGGCCATTTGTGTACGGTTACACCTACACGGTGGATCTTGAGACTTTGAGGAGGATATACAAGGAAGATAAAAGCAAGATCTTCAAGATAAAGTTCTTTGTTCGTGGGGACGAGTACAAATTCTGGGGTATTTGGAAAACAAACATTCACTTCATAGGAGTAGAAGATGGTCACATGTTCCTTCTTGGAACAGACAGTCTTGGGAGAGACATGCTCTCAAGGATCATTTACGGTGCCCGCATTTCCACGTCCATAGGTTTGATAGGGGTGTTTTTGAGCTTCATTCTTGGAGTTGCCATAGGGGGTATTTCTGGATACTTTGGTGGTGCTGTGGACAACTTCATCCAAAGGACTATAGAAATTATAAAGAGCATACCTACTATACCTTTATGGTTAGCTTTGAGTGCTGCTCTTCCACAAAATTGGCCACCATTGAGAGTTTATTTTGTAATAGTGATAATTCTTTCTCTCACAGGTTGGACAGATCTTGCAAGGGTTGTGAGAAGCAGGTTCTTATCTTTGAGGGAAGAAGATTTTGTTATGGCAGCAAAATTCATGGGGGCGTCTGAGGCGAGGATCATCTTCAGGCACATGCTTCCTTCTTTCATGAGTCATCTCATAGCAAGCATCACACTTTCCATACCGGGGATGATCCTCGGTGAGACGAGTCTCAGTTTTTTGGGGCTTGGTTTGAGGCCGCCTGTGATCAGCTGGGGAGTGCTTCTTCAGGAAGCACAGAATCTCACGGTTGTAGCTTTGTATCCGTGGCTTTTGATACCAGTTGTGTTTGTGATCACAACTGTTCTGTGCTTCAACTTCGTCGGTGATGGGTTGAGAGATGCAGCCGATCTATACGCGAACATGTAGGAGGGACAGAAATGAGTACATTACTCCAAATCAAAAATTTGAGAACGTACTTTTTTACAGACGAAGGTGTTGTGAAGGCAGTGGATGGTGTGAGTTTTGAGATAGAGGAAGGAAGGACATTGGGTGTTGTGGGAGAGAGTGGTTGTGGAAAGAGTGTCACGGCAAGATCCATCATCAAGCTTTTGAGTACAACAGGTCGGATCGTCTCGGGGGAGATCCTCTACAACATGGACGGTCAGATGGTGGATCTTGTGAAGTTCTCAAAGGAAGAGATCAGAAAGGTCAGAGGAAGGCACATTGCGATGATCTTTCAGGAGCCCATGGCTGCCTTTTCTCCTGTGTACACGATTGGAGATCAGATCACAGAAGGTATGATCTACCACTTTGGAATCACAAAGCAGGAGGCAAGAGAGCGCGCGGTAGAACTTCTGAGAAGAGTTGGTATTCCAAAGCCGGAGAAAATGATAGACTCCTATCCGTTTGAGTACTCGGGTGGTATGAGACAGCGTGCGATGATAGCGATGGCTCTTTCGTGTAATCCTCGTCTTCTGATAGCGGATGAGCCGACAACTGCTCTGGATGTGACGATTCAGGCACAGGTTCTCGATCTTTTGAAGGACCTGCAACAGGAGTACAAAATGGCGATCATGATGATCACGCACAATATGGGTGTTGTGGCGGAGATGGCGGATCATGTGGTGGTGATGTACCTTGGGAGGGTGGTAGAGAGCGCTCCGGTTGAAGAACTCTTCTACAATCCCAAACATCCGTACACATCGCTTCTTTTGAGGTCCATTCCGGTTGTGGGAAAGAGGGTAGAAAGGCTTGAGGTGATAGAGGGAGACGTACCAGATCCAAGGAACATGCCGAAGGGTTGCCGGTTTCATCCGAGGTGTCCTTACATGATGAAGGGAATCTGCGATGAGAGGGAGCCGGTCGAGGTTGAGGTGGGGCCAGAACACAGAGTCAGTTGTTTTCTCTATGGAGGGGAAAAAGATGGCGCTTCTTGAGGTGAAGAATCTGAAGAAGTACTTTCCCATCATAAAGCGGGGTTTTAGAAGGAAGGTTGTTGGGTATCTGAAGGCGGTGGATGGTATCTCCTTCCACATAGAAGAGGGAGAGACCTTAGGACTTGTTGGAGAAAGCGGCTGTGGAAAGACCACAACGGCAAAGCTCATCATGAGAGGGATCGAACCGACAGAGGGTGAGATTGTTCTCAATATGGATGGAGAAAAGGTCGATATTACCAAGTTGTCTGAGAAGGAACTCAGGGAGAAGGGTGTGAGGCGGTTTCTTCAGATGATCTTCCAGGATCCTTACTCTTCTTTGAATCCGAGGATGACGGTGCGTGATATCATTGCGGAACCTCTTGTGGTGAACGGTGTTATAAAGGGAAAAGAGGAGATAGACGCCATCGTTTCTGATCTTTTGAGGGCAGTCGGTCTCAGGCCTGAGTACATGCAGAGATACCCGCACGCTTTCTCTGGGGGGCAGAGACAGAGGATCGCCATCGCACGTGCGATCGCACTGAAGCCAAAACTTGTGCTCTGCGATGAACCCACTTCCGCTCTGGATGTGTCCGTTCAGGCTCAGATCATAAATCTTCTGAAGGATCTTCAAAAGGAATACAACCTCACGTACCTGTTCATCTCGCACGATCTTGGGGTGGTGGAACATATCACAAACAGGGTGGCTGTGATGTACGTGGGAAGGATCGTGGAACTGGCTGAAACTGAAGAACTCTTCTCTTCTCCAAAGCACCCTTACACGGAAGCACTTCTTTCTGCTGTTCCAAAACCGGATCCAAAGAGGAAGAGAAAGAAAGCTCAGCTCACAGGTGAGGTGCCGGATCCTTCGAATCCACCGTCTGGTTGTTATTTCCATCCCAGGTGTCCTTACGCTAAAGCTATCTGTAAGGAGGTGTATCCCGACCTCAGAAACGTAGGTACTGATCAAAATCCTCATCTCGTGGCGTGTCATTTCGCTGATTCGCTAAAATTAGAAGGAGTAGGTACAATGTAAGATATTTCTAATCCAACAAGTGATTACGGATAATAAAGGAGGATAAAAACATGGTAAGACCGCAACGAAACAAGAAGAGATTTATTCTTATCTTGAATGGAGTTTGGAATCTTGAAGTAACCAGCAAAGACAGACCAATCGCCGTTCCTGGAAGCTGGAATGAGCAGTACCAGGATCTGTGCTACGAAGAAGGACCCTTCACCTACAAAACCACCTTCTACGTTCCGAAGGAACTTTCACAAAAACACATCAGACTTTACTTTGCTGCGGTGAACACGGACTGCGAGGTCTTCCTCAACGGAGAGAAAGTGGGAGAGAATCACATTGAATACCTTCCCTTCGAAGTAGATGTGACGGGGAAAGTGAAATCCGGAGAGAACGAACTCAGGGTGGTTGTTGAGAACAGATTGAAAGTGGGAGGATTTCCCTCGAAGGTTCCAGACAGCGGCACTCACACCGTGGGATTTTTTGGAAGTTTTCCACCTGCAAACTTCGACTTCTTCCCCTACGGTGGAATCATAAGGCCTGTTCTGATAGAGTTCACAGACCACTCAAGGATACTCGACATCTGGGTGGACACGAGTGAATCTGAACCGGAGAAGAAACTTGGAAAAGTGAAAGTGAAGGTAGAAGTTTCAGAAGAAGCGGCGGGACAGGAGATGACGATCAAACTTGGAGAGGCAGAAAAAAAGATCAGAACATCTGACAGATTCGTCGAAGAGGAGTTCATCCTCGAAAACGCCAGGTTCTGGAGCCTCGAAGATCCATATCTTCACCCTCTCAAGGTGGGACTTGAAAGAGACGAGTACACCCTGGACATCGGAATCAGAACGATCAGCTGGGACGAGAAAAAGCTCTACCTGAACGGGAAACCCGTCTTTCTGAAGGGCTTTGGAAAGCACGAAGAATTTCCCGTTCTGGGGCAGGGCACTTTCTATCCATTGATGATAAAAGACTTCAACCTTCTGAAGTGGATCAACGCAAATTCTTTCAGGACCTCTCACTATCCCTACAGTGAAGAGTGGCTGGATCTTGCCGACAGATTCGGAATCCTCGTGATAGACGAAGCTCCGCACGTTGGTATCACAAGGTATCACTACAACCCAGAGACCCAAAAGATAGCAGAAGACAACATAAGAAGAATGATCGACAGAGACAAGAACCATCCCAGTGTGATCATGTGGAGTGTGGCAAACGAACCAGAATCCAATCATCCAGACGCGGAGGGTTTCTTCAAAGCCCTCTATGAGACTGCAAAAGAAATGGATCGAACACGCCCCGTTGTCATGGTGAGCATGATGGACGCACCAGACGAGAGAACAAGAGACGTGGCGCTGAAGTACTTCGACATCGTTTGTGTGAACAGGTACTACGGCTGGTACATCTATCAGGGAAGAATAGAAGAAGGGCTTCAGGCTCTGGAAAAAGACATAGAAGAACTCTACGCAAGGCACAGAAAACCCATCTTTGTCACAGAGTTCGGCGCAGATGCTATAGCCGGCATCCACTACGACCCACCTCAGATGTTCTCCGAAGAGTACCAGGCAGAGCTCGTCGAAAAGACGATCAGACTCCTTTTGAAGAAAGACTACATCATTGGAACACACGTGTGGGCTTTTGCAGATTTCAAGACTCCTCAGAACGTGAGAAGACCCATTCTCAACCACAAGGGTGTTTTCACAAGAGACAGACAACCCAAACTCGTTGCTCATGTGCTGAGAAAACTGTGGAGTGAGGTTTGAATAGGTACAAAAAATCGGCAAGAGAATTAACCTACATTAAAACTCTCCGAACCAATCCATTAATCTTTCAGTGATACCATGTCTGAAGTCAAAACGGCTTGAGGAGGAAGTGGTGTTGGATCCAAAAATAAAAAGAGCGCTGAACATATCCATCATAGAAGGAGCGCTTGCTGTTCTCATCAACCAGTTCTTCGGTGGAGCTTATCTGACGGGCTATTTCCTGTGGATGGGAGCCTCAAGCTTCTTCATTGGCCTTTTCGGTTCTATTCCATTTTTGGCAAACACGCTCCAACTTCTCACACTCTCATTCTCACATCGTTTGAAATCCAGGAAACAGATCATCGTTCCACTGATGTGGACTGCCAGAACGTCCATATTGCTGTTCGCCGTATTTCCCGCTATCAGGCATGGCCTTCTCTTTGCGTATCTTCTTTATTTTTACATCCAGATCGCTGGTGCCCTGTCTGCTCCTCTCTGGCAGAGCTGGATGTCTGATTTGGTACCAAAAGATATGATTGGAAGCTACTTTGGTTTCAGAAATCTCATTCATGGAGCGGTTCAGATTCCCGCTATGTTCCTTGCAGGCGCGATACTCGATTCTCTTGGAGAAAACTGGAAAGGTTTTGGCACACTCTTTCTCATAGCGGGTTCTCTCGGGGCACTGAACGGATACTTCTTGAAGATACAGTACGAGCCACCGTACAAACCACGCGAGGCGTCTGTTTCCATAACAAAAGCCGTGAAGTTTCTCCTGAAAGAAGAACACTTCAAAAACTTTCTTCTTGGATTCGCCTTCTGGCAATTTGCCATAGGTGTTGGTACGGTCTATATAAACGTGATGCTTTTAAAAGAGGTCGAGTTTTCCTATCTTCAAATAAGTGTTCTGAACGCAGTGGGAATGTTCATAGGAACTCTCTTCCAACCTTTCTGGGGAAAGTTGGGAGACAGGTATGGATTTCAATACTTTCTCAAAGTCTGTCTGTGGGTTCAGGCGGTTGTTATTCTCCTCTGGGCACTGACTCCTAGATCGTTCCTTTACGTCTTCTTCCTCCAGATAATAATTGGTATATTCGTAACAGCAGGAACAAGCCAGCTTGTTTTCTACACCCTCATGTACACAGCACCTTCATCCCTCAAAACTGAAGCCTTCTCTGTGTTCAACAGTCTGTCCAATCTTTCTTTGTTCGCTGGATCTTTAGTTGCAAGCGTTTTAGTTGCCTTGCTGGAGAACATCAGTCTTCCCTTTGGAATATCCGCTATCAGACTCACCATGTTCATATCGTTCTTTTTGAGAGCATCGGCGGCGTACATAATATCCAGGATGGATCTTGGAACACCTCAAAAAGTGGATTCTCTGATCCAGGCTGTGAAGGAGTCGTTCTTCTCAGGAACGGTTCCGTGGATCAGAGAAAGGTTGAACACACTGAACATTTTTAGAAGAAAACGTTGAGACATGGTAAAATAATATTGAGATCACACAACGAAGGGGGTAAGTAACATGGAAGTACTGAAGGTATCGTCGAAGTCCGATCCTAACAAGGTCGCTGGTGCTATTGCCGGTGTGGTGAGGGAGCACGGTAAAGCGGAGATTCAGGCCATTGGAGCCGGTGCAGTGAACCAGGCAGTGAAGGCCATCGCCATTGCGCGGGGGTACCTGGCACCGAGTGGTATCGATCTCGTTTTCGTTCCTGCCTTCACGGACGTCGAGATCGAAAACGAAAAGCGGACAGCCATCAAGTTCATAGTCTTTCCAAAAAGCTGAAGGGGAGCATCAGCTCCCCTTTGATTTTTCCCATTTCTTGTTTCACTCCTCGAGGATCCTTTCCGCTTCATCCCTGTAAGATTCCATAACGTATGGAATTCCTGAGATTTCTGCTGCGTCTTTTGTGAGAGCGATGAGATCTTTCCTGGAAAGAGCAGAGAGCCTGAACTTTCTCGCACCCGCCATGAGTTGCTGCAGACCCGTTTTGAACTTCTGAACGAACGTGTAGACTCCTATGGCACCAAGAGGCAATTTCTTGACTTCTTCCTCTCCAAATCGGGATCTCAGTTCTTCGTAGGTGACGAAGATTTCCTCTACGGTTGTTCCGTATTTCGAAACTGTCTTCGGCAAGTTTCCACTCTTGAGCCACTCGCCTATGTTCTTTCCCACCATCGCGGGTATCATGAGAGCCCTTCCCATACAGACGGCCTTCACGTACGGAGAACCCATCGCAATGGCCTTGAGAACACCGTCTTCTGTGGAGAAACCGCCGGCTATGGCTATGTCAGGAACCCTGATTCCTCTCCTGCTCAACTTTTCCGCGAATTGATACGTCAAAGCCTCGAGGTAGAACGTAGGAATTCCCCACTCGTTCATCATCGGCCACGGGCTCATACCCGTTCCACCCGGTGCTCCATCGACGGTGATCAAATCCACCTTCGCCTCAGCACCGTATCTGAGAGCCATGGCAAGTTCAACAGCCGAGTAAGCTCCCGTCTTCAAGGTGATCCGCTTGAATCCGAGTTTTCTGAGTCTTTCCACTTCTTTTAGGAAGGATTCCTTAGAGACAAAACCAAGTCTTGAGTGTCTTTCGAACTCCTTGATTTCTCCTTCTTTGAACGCTCTCTGGACTTCCGGAAGTTCGGGATCGGGGAGAACTATATAACCTCTTCTTTTCAGTTCCAGAGCGCGTTCAAGGGATCTCACCTTTATCTCTCCACCGATGCTCTTGGCTCCCTGCCCCCACTTGAGCTCAATGGTTTCGATGCCGTGTTTGTTTATAACGTACTCCGCAACACCCAGCCTTGTATCCTCAACGTTCATTTGAATAAGTATTTCACCGTATTCCCCGTCGTGGTATCTCTTGTATATTTCTATTCTCCTGTCGAGTTCCGGTGATTTCTTCACTTTTCCGTTGCTGTCGAGTTCCAGATCCGGATCGACACCCGCTACATTTTCTCCACAGACAACCGTTATTCCACTGATGGCAGCTCCCACCGCTATGTGATCCCAGTTCTTCCTCGCGATTTCTGTGGAACCGAGTGCCCCCGTGAATATGGGAACCTTCATCTTCACTTTGATGTCCCAGCCGTACTCTGTGGTTGTATCAACGTTCGTGAATATTGCGGTGTCAGGACCTGGTTCCACTCCTTCGGGAAGACCTTCCGCACCGCGTGCGTACCCGAGAATGTTAAGGTGTGAGTAGTCAACAGGATAGTCCTTGACGGCACCCGCGGTGATTTCACCAAACGGGCCCGGGTAGAGTACCTCCCTTCCTCTAAACGACGCGAGCCAAATCTCGCAGCCACCGGTGCATCCGTCAATACACCTGGAACATATGCCAGACATA
The DNA here is from genome assembly GCF_000784835.1 of Thermotoga sp. Mc24. Classification (NCBI taxonomy): domain Bacteria; kingdom Thermotogati; phylum Thermotogota; class Thermotogae; order Thermotogales; family Thermotogaceae; genus Thermotoga; species Thermotoga sp. Mc24. The sequence goes on from NZ_JSFH01000009.1 coordinate 407,756, forward strand.
GGAACAACATCTCTTGAACGATTGAACGTTCCAGTTGCTTCATTCGCATTTGGTCTTCTCAGGTTTCCCATCGCTGTCCCTCCTTGACAAAAAGTGAATTTATATTCCGGTAGTTTTTTTAATTATAGAACAAACAAACGACATCACAAAGTAGTCAATGTGTTGTAATATTTATGGATAGGAGGTAAAAAACATGAAGAGAAACATCATCATACTCATACTCATGATAGTGTTCGTATTTGTTTTTGGAACGGTTGCCTTTCACCTGATAGAAGGGTGGAACCTTTTCGATTCATTTTTCTTCACGCTCATCACAGTTTCCACGGTGGGATACTCTATTCCTGAGAACCTCTCTCAAGCTGGAAAGGTGATAGCTTCCATTCTCATAAGCGCTGGTGTGACGATCGTGCTGTACGGTTTCACATCGGTGACATCGATGATCGTTGAGGGACACATAGGAGAGTACTTCAGGAACAGGAGGATGAAAAAGATGATAGATAAACTCAGAGAACACTTCATCGTAGTGGGAGCGGGAAGAACAGGAAGGCACACCACCCTGGAGATAATGAAAGCAAAGAAGCCCTTTGTTGTGATAGATCAATCGGAAGAAGCAATCGCCAGACTCAAAGATTTTCTGGGAGAGGAATTCCCCTACGTTGTGGGAGATGCCACAGAAGAAGAAATTCTCATGAAAGCGGGGGTTGAAAGGGCTCGTTCTCTTGTGGTGACACTTCCCGACGACGCGAAAAGCACGTTCGTTGTTCTCACCGCAAAGTCCTTGAATCCGAATCTCGAGATTGTATCCAGAGTCTCTGACATGAAGGCTTTGAGCAAGCTCGTTTACGCGGGGGCGGACAAAGTGATCGCTACATCGGAGCTCGCGGGTGTGAGGCTCGCTCAGATGGCTCTCAATCCCACTACTATAAGCTTCCTGGACATTCTCTCCTTCGGCGAGGAATCCTTCAGAATAGAGGAAGTGGTAATACCCCCAGAGAGTCCTGTTGCCAACAAAACGCTCGGTGAAATAAACCTTGCGAAGAGAGCCGGAACCATCGTCATTGCGATCAGACGTGGAGGAGAGGTGATCTTCAACCCGACGGGAGACACGAAGATACTCCCGGAGGACAGGCTCATGGTGGTGGGAAAAAGCGATCACTTCGAAAAACTCCACAGATTAATCGAGGAGGGATAGAATGATACTCGTGTATTCGACCTTTCCAAATGAAGAAAAAGCGCTCGAGATAGGAAGAAAACTCCTCGAGAAAAGGCTAATAGCTTGCTTCAACGCGTTCGAAATCAGATCCGGATACTGGTGGAAAGGTGAAATCGTTCAAGACAAAGAGTGGGCGGCTATTTTCAAGACTACAGAAGAAAAAGAAAAGGAACTCTACGAAGAGTTGAGAAAACTTCATCCATACGAAACACCCGCGATCTTCACACTGAAGGTGGAAAACGTCCTGACTGAATACATGAACTGGCTCAGAGAATCTGTTCTATGATCTGAACAGCTTCCTCCACAGTCCACGCCTGATGAATCTCTACGATTCTTCTGTTGTCCAGGTACTTTCCGTCTATCAGAACCTGAGAGATCCTGTCCGTCCACCCACCCGTTCCTCTCAGCAGGATCACAGGCTTCCCTAGCGCATAAGCTCCCAGAATCTCTATCGCTGTTCCAATCTCTCCGCCAATCGAGACAACTACATCTGCGTTTCTCAAAAGAACGAAAGATCTCATCTGAAAGTCAAGGCCTGTTTTCACGGCGACGGAAAGATACGGATTCCCCGCTTCTTCATCGGGAAGTATTCCCACCACGGTTCCGCCCGCTTCTCTGACCCCCTGAGATACGAGTTCCATCACACCGTCTCTTCCGCCGTTGAACACGAGGTACCCTTTCTTTGCCAGGGTTCTTCCAAGTTCCAGACAAATATCTCGAAGTTCCGACACCGGAGATTTGTTCACCGGTCCGGAGTATCCGACAACGACGACTTTTTTCACGTTCCGAGGTACACCTCCCTCACTGTTTCGTCTTCCAAAATTCTTTCAGGAGAACCTTCGGCGAGGATCTCTCCCTTGTAGATGACGTAGATCCTGTCAGCGATTTCAACGAGTTCATCGACGTTGTGGTCGGTGATGACGATTCCGAAATTTTTCTGCTTCAATTCCAGGGTCATTTTTTGAATTTCTTTCACAGTCTTCGGATCTATTCCGCTGAAGGGTTCATCGAGCAGAATGAAAGCGGGATTCAAACACATCATTCTTGCGAGTTCTAGCTTTCTCTTCTCTCCCCCGGAAAGAAAGCTCGCGGGTTGATTCTCGAGGTGTTTCAGATGGAATTCGTGGAGGAGTTCTTCTATTTTTCTTTCTCTTTTTTCTTTATCTTTCTCATGGAAGCGAAGCACGAGGTCTATGTTTTCCCTCACAGTGAGGCCCCCGAAGATCGAAGTCTCCTGCTGAAGATAGGTGATACCGAGTCTTGCTCTCCTGTAAACGGGAAACTTCGTTATATCAACATCCCTGAAGATGATCTTTCCCGAAGTCGGTACAACGACACCAAGAATCATGTTGAAAATAGTGGTCTTCCCGGCTCCGTTGGGACCGAGAAGACCGACTATCTCACCCCTGTGAAACTCCAGATTCACTCCGTTCACGACGTATCTTCTGCCGAACCTCTTTTTGAGGTTCTCGCACCTCAAAACATCCATCATTTCTGATTGATGTAAGCGATCACCTGGTCTGTTATATCGTAAGATGGCTTTCCATAGAGAACCATCTGTTTCGCAATCACAAGATCGTATCCCATAACACTCGCGTATTCCTGGATTTTACTCACAACTTCTTTCATCACTTCCTGAATCTTCTGCTGGTATTCAGTCTTCAGAAGATTTTCGTATTCAGCCTTTTTCGAGAGAATCTCCTTCTGTTTTGCCTGTATCTCTTCCTGAGATCTTCCTTCTTCCTGCATCTTTTTGAGCTCATCCTCCATCTCCTTCAACTTGTTCTGATAGAAAGAATAGTCTCTCTTGTACTTTTCGTTCAGATCCTGCCACTTGTAGTAACTCTCTGTCGCTTTTTCAACATCGACGTAGGCTACCCTCAGGGAAGGGCTCGAGGAACTCTGTGAAACGAGTAGCGTTGCAAGGAGAACACCTGCCAGAACGAGGGGTAGGAGCAGTTTCTTCATGCTTATTCCTCCTTTCAAAATGTGATTTTTCCTCTTATTTTCTCCAGCGTCTTTTCACCTATTCCAGGCACGTCCAGAAGATCTTCGGGAGAACGAAAGGGACCGTTTTTCTCTCGGTACTCGACAATGGCTTTTGCCTTTACCTCACCTATGTAGGGAAGGGTTTCGAGTTCTTCAACCGAAGCTGTGTTCACGTTCAGTTTTGTGACTTCTCTTTTGATATGTTGTTCAACTCCTTCGACGGTCACATATCTGGAAATCTTCTCCAGGGTTTTTTCTCCGATTCCAGAGACGTTCTTCAATTCTTCCACGCTCGAAAATCCACCATGTGACTCTCTGTAATCGATGATCCTCTGGGCTTTCACAGGCCCGATCCCTGGAATCGACATCAAGTCTTCCAGAGAAGCGGTGTTCAGCTCCACAGGAAAGGCGACAACCTTCTGAGAGGATGTTGTGTCCTCTTCTGTTTTCGTTTCTCGTTCCATAACAATTCCAAGCAATATGAAGAAAACAAGTGCCACGAATAGAATTGTTCTTTGATGTTGCTTTCTGAGTCTCAAGGACTGATCAGCCTCCCGGCGTATCCCGGCCTGTTCACCTTCACCCGCTTCATGATGTCTTCCCAGTTCAGTTTTTCAAAGTAATCTTCGGCAAGTCGGAGTGTTGGAAAAGCTCCCACCACCACGGAGTAGTACTTCTTATCCAGTTTCTGGAAGGCGTAAACGTAGGAAGGATAACCTGCCACTCTCAAATCGTAAGCGAGTTCTTTTGAAATACTCTCAGACAGCGTTGTTATCACAAAGACTCCATAAAGGGACCTCTGGGCAACCTGCGAGAAATCCTCGAACTCACCGAGGAGCACCACCGAATAGGTGTCCGTTGAAACAGGAGAAATGAGATACGGAAGACCCGACCTCCTGATGATCCTCAGAGCATCTTCCTTCTTCACAACGAAGGAAGAAACCACCTGATCTTCAGAGACGAAATCCGCCATCTCGTCTCTCAACTTCTCGTAGTCGAACTCCTCGAATTCCACGAGGAGGGGAGTCGGTGGAGGTGTTACCGAAATGGATGCCTCTATTTCTTCAGGTATCTTCAACTCCACGGGCTTTATCTCCACGATCTCTACTTTCACGTTCCTGAGCTGGAATTTCAAATAAATATTCCAGGACAGCAGAGCTATAGCCACACCGAAAATAACTACGATCAGCCAGAACAAAAACCTTGACTGGCCATCGGAGAGAGTGATTCTGGCCATCTCTCACGCCCCCAGATACCTGATGAGAAGATCGACCGTTGCCTCAACGTCATCTGGTGCGATCATCTCACTGGGTGAGTGAACGTATCGTGTGGGAATAGACACCGTGGCCGAAGGAATTCCTTCTTTAGTCCGCTGGTACCCCATGGCGTTCGTACCGCCGAACGTCAGAACCTCCATCTGATACTTTATATCGAATTTTTCCGCGATTTCTATCAAATTTTCGAGGATGCGTTTGCTGCTGATCGATGCCCTGTCTTTCACTTTCAGAGCGGGTCCACCGGAGAGCCTCATTGCGTGTCTCTTGATGGCCTTCGGAGTGTCTGCCGAATCAGTCACATCGATCGCGATGGCCTCGTCCGCTGGTACGCCGTACCCCGCTACCGAGGCACCGACCAGTCCCACTTCTTCCTGAACACTGAAAACACCGTAGAGCGTAACAGCGGGTTTGATTCTTTTGAAAACTTCCACGATCACGGCACATCCTATCCTGTCATCCATCGCCTTCGAGACGTATTTCCCGGAAACCTCAACGAATCCACTGTCGTAGACACCGAAGCTTCCAATCGGACACATCTTCTGCGCTTCTTCCCTGGAATTTGCACCGATATCGACGAACAGCCTGTCGAATGAGAGCTTTCTCACATTCTCCTGCCTTTCTTCTGTTGTTTCACCTTCCATACCAACAACGCCTATTGTACCGTTTTCGAACCTGATCCTTTTTCCAAGAAGCATGTACGGAGAGACACCGCCGACGGGTTCTATCGTCAGAAATCCCTTGTCGTCCACATTTGTGACGACAACACCTATCTCATCTATGTGAGCGTCCAGTATCACCTTTTTCTCGCCGCTTCCTTTCCAAACAATGAGATTGCCGAGCCCATCGATCCTGTGGCCATCTATGTGCCCTTCGAGTTCCTCGAGGATGATTCTTCTCACCTCTTCTTCCCGTCCACTTGGGCCAAAGGCTTCCGTCAGCTTCCTGATCAGTTCCTTCATGAGACCACCTCCACGATTTTTCCTTCCTCGACAAGTACTTTTATGAGTTTCTTCGTGTTTTCGTAGTCGTTCAAATCTATGATCGAATTCGGACTGTGGATGTACCGTGCTGGAGTGGAGATCACACCTGCTGGCACTCCGTAGGCGGTTCTGGCGTAACGTCCCGCGTCCGTTCCCCCAGCGGTTCTTCTCTTCATCTGAAACGGAATGTCGTTGTTCTTCGCTGTATCCACGATAGTTTGAAAGATCTCCTTTGGGATCACGTATCCCCTGTGAAAAAAGGTGATGGCAGGACCGTCACCCAGATGTGTTGCCCATTTCCTTTCCTCCAGTTCCGGATTGTCGCCGGCCGTGGTGGTTTCCACGACGATGGCACAGGTGGGTTTCAGCTGTTCCACCACAACTGCACTTCCACGAAGTCCCGTCTCTTCCTGAACTGTGAAGACAAAGTACGTATCGTAGGCAGGACTCACACCGCTTTCGAGAACATCGATCAGAACAGAACACCCCGCTCTGTCGTCGAACGCTTTCCCGACTGCCCGGCCGTTCTTTTCGATGTAATCACTCACGAAAGAGACGTAGTCTCCTATTGATACGTACTTTTTCGCTTCGTCTGCAGAAGAAAAACCAAAATCAATTCTCAGATTCTCAAACCTTGGGGGAGTGTTCTCTTCATCGCGCTGAAGGTGGATCGGTCTGTAGCCGATAACTCCTTTGAGATTCTTCACCTGAACCACCTTTCCGGGAAGTATCCTGGAATCGACTCCTCCAATGGGCAAGAACGCCACTTTTCCGTCCTTTTCTATTTTGCTCACAACGAAACCGACCTCATCCATGTGAGCCGAAACGAGCAGTTTTTTCGAAGAATCTCTTCCTCTTTTCAAAGCTATCAAATTCCCAAGGACATCGGTGTAAAGGTTGTCAACGAGACTTTCTATCTTTGACTTTATGAAATCCCTGACCTTCCCTTCATCTCCAGACACACCCGGTATCATCGAAAGTTCTTTGAGATACATCTGTCACACCTCCAGTTCTACCGCGACAAGGGAGAGAAGTCTTGCGAGTTCCTCCACATCGCGCGGGTCCACCATTTCAACGGGAGTGTGCATGTACTTCAAGGGAATGGATATGAGAGACGTTCTAACACCGTTTCGAACAAGCTGAACGAAATCCGTTTCCGTGCCGGACCTTCCACCAACCGCTTCTTCCTGAAGAGAAACGTTGTGTTTATTCGCTATCTCGATGACCTTCTGAACAAGATTCCTATCCACAACCGGTCCCAGGCCTATCACCGGACCTTTTCCAAGCTCTATGTGATCACTGAATGGAGGCTCGGAAGCGAACGTAACGTCCATCACGATCGCCACGTCGGGGTTTATCTCGTACGCGCCTGTGAGAGCCCCCAGACACCCTGTCTCTTCCTGAACAGAAAAGACCACATAGACATCCCATGGGTGATCGTACTTTTTGAGAAATTCGAGTGCTTTCACAAGAACTCCACAGCTCGCTCTGTTGTCCAAAGCCTTCCCAACCACCTTCCCATTCGTTTCGAAAGCCGTCTGATCTATCACTGCAATGTCACCTACACGAACATCTCTTTCACACAGAGATAAATCGACGAAGATTTCATCGTATGTGAGGACTTTCTTTCTGGATTCCGAATCTTGCAAGTGTGGAGCGAGCATTCCGATCACACCGTGTTCGATCCCGTTTTTTGTGTAGATACGGATTTTCGAAGCATAAACGACCTTCGGATCCACTCCACCCACGGGCTCGAGTCTGGCGAACTGCCCCTCCACCTTCGAAACAACAAAACCGATTTCATCCACGTGGGCAAAAAACGCGAGTTTTCCTATCCCTTTTCCCTTTTTGTATCCGATCAGACTTCCGTGGCGGGTTGTTTTCGCTTCGTCCACGAAAGGTTCAATGACTGACTTTATGTAAGAAACCACATTCGTCTCGTAACCTGAAGGGCCGTCGAGGTTCGACAGTTCCACCAAGAGTTTTCCGGTTTCCATCTTCATTCACTCCTTTCGAAGCTCACCTTGTCGAACGGTTCGATCACTATCCGATTTCCCTTCACATGTGCAATAGAAGGTACGTTCTCTTCTCCTTTGGAATGCGTGATAAAACCCGCTATTTGAATGAGGGAGGTTTGAAGATCGAGGGCGGCTACCACAGCCTGTTCTCCTTCGTTCAATCCCGCACGTATGTTGCCCTGCGCTTTTCCAAAGACGACAACAGAACCCCCGGCAAGGATTTCAGCTCCCTTGTTCACGTTTCCGAAGACTATCACATCACCGGAATGAACAACAGTCTGACCGGATCGAATATTCCTTTTTATCACTTTACCGGTGCTTTCAACCGTCGTTCGTGACTGCACTCTCAGATCGTTTTCCTTTCCCTCAACAGTGCTTCCAACGAGTATCTGTGAGACTTCAAGACCGAGATTTCTCAGGTGAGAAACGATCTTTGGGATATCTTGAGAGTGTTTGTTGTGATTCTCGATCATCAGAGAGATCCTGTCTCCCTTGGCAAAAAATCCCCCCATCTGTGTAATGCGAGCGGAGATCGCGTTCAAGACTTCTTCGAGGTTCTGATAATCTTTTATGAGGAGTATAAGGCCTTCCTTTGTCATCTTGAAATCCACCATTCCTATCACCTCATCTTTAGATTCTATCATGTTTAAAATAATAATCGGAGGTGTCTGAAATGAGACTGATAACGTTCGATGCTTCGTACGATCCCATCGCTGAAGAAAGCAAAACTGTGCGGGTCTATGTCTTTGAACCGGAGAAGATTGAACGCAATCTGATCTTCCTTCACGGGATAGGAAACGGAAATATTCCATACCTTCTCTGGTTTGGAGAGAAGTTCAGAGAGTACAACATCAAAACCTGGTTTCTCATCCTTCCCTATCACGAAAAACGTGCACCGGAGAACTGGTCTGGAGGAGAGCCTTTCTACCACTCTTCACCCTCTTTCTGTGTGAAGCGATTCGACGAGGCTGTGCAGGACGTGATCGATCTGGTTGATGTTGTGAAGAGAGACAATGACAAGCCCATTTCGTTGATGGGCTTCAGCTTCGGAGGAATGATAACAACCATAGCACTCGCCCGTGAAAAACGAATCGAAAAGGGTGTTATCTGCTGTTCTGGTGGAGACTGGAGATGGATCAACTGGTATTCACCTTACACGGAGAGATTGAGAGAACTCTACAGGAAGAATGGAAACGAATACGGTTGTAGATCGGAGAAGGATTGTATCAAGAACAGAAGGAATGCCCCTGAGATTATCAAGTCGTTCAACTCCATCGAAGATATCAGAAAAAAACCACCGGTGGGTTGCTATTTCTACGACCCGGCATCTTTCGCTCCGTTCGTTGACCAGAAAGTGCTATTCTTCTGGGCGCTCTTCGACCGTGTGATACCATACCAGTCTTACGCGTGCCTTCACAAGCTTCTCAAGAACAAGAAGACCGTTTATCTTCCATCGGGTCATAAAGGTTCTTACTTCTTCAGGAGATACATCGCAAAAAGAGTGGTGAGGTTCTTAATAGATGATGAGTGAGTAAAGCGTTGCGATTATGAACGGTATGAACATGAAGCTCCACGCCACCTTGAAAAATTCCTTGAAACTCACCGTGTGTTTCGTGTACTTTTCCAGAAGGGAAAGACCAACTATGTTCTGAACGGCTCCAAGAGGTGTCAGGTTCGTTCCAAGATTCGCACCGACGGCGTACACCCACCACAGTGAAGCGGGGAAACCCTGCGAGACGAGAATTTTCAGTGTGGGAGCGATTATGAGAGTTGCGGGAACAGCACTCAGGAAAGCAGTGGAAAGGATGGAGATCCATGTTACCGTGGCAACGAACAGGAATCTGTTGAAAGATAGAGCTTTCAGGAAACTGGCTATGACTTCCATAACACCGATTTGTTCCAGAGAGTACGAGATGATGAAGAGGCCTGTGTAGAAGAACAGCGTGTCCCAGTCTATTCCTTCTGACACTTTTTCGAAATTCTTTCCAAGCATGAGAAGAAGCGCACAGGCAGCTATGAGCGCTATCAACGAAAGCTCTACTTCCACGAAGGAATGAAGACCGAACAACACCAGAGTCGAGAGGAAAACAAACAGCGATTTTTTGAGAACCACCGGGTCTGTGATCGATCGTTTCGGGTCCACGCTGAGAAGATTTCTAAGCTTTTCAAAGGCTTTTTCATCGATGCGAACGTACCTCTTGAAGAGGAAAAAGACGACTACAAACATGAGAACAGTTACAAGCCCCATGTTCTTCAGAAAATCGTTGAAGCTGAGTCCGCTTATCGAACCAAGTACGATGTTCAAAGGACTTCCGATGAGTGTTGACATTCCTCCGATGTTGTCTATGAAGATCGTGAAGAGAAAGAAAGGCACGGGATTCACTTCCATCGTATCGAGGATCAAAAACAGTATAGGAGAAACGAGAATGATGGTGATCAAATTGTCGAGGAACGCGGAGGTTACAGCGGTGAGTACCATAAGGAAGGCGAACAGAAGCCAGAATCTACCCCTGGAAATCTTTATAGCGGAAATTGCAAGATATTCGAAAAAACCAGTCCCCTTCAATATGTGAACGATGATCATCATTCCTAAGAGAAGCCCCAGTGTGTTGAAATCGACCACTTCACCTATGTTTTTAAGATCGAGGCCTTCGACAACTTTTATTGCCATGAGAACGAGTGCAATGAGCAGGGTTACAACGGATTTGGCGATCTTTCCGAATATGATGAAGTAGTAAGCGAGGATCGCAAACAATAGAACTAACATTGCTTCGTTCATACTCTTCGCCTCCCTGTCACGGGATTATTCTAACACCGGTTTTTTTAAAATTATTATTCAAAAAAGTGAATTCCACGGCAAGAATGGTAGAATAAAAACCAAAGGAGTGAAAGGGTATGAAAATGTGGGATGCAATCATGAAAATGTTTTTCGGTGAACACCACCATCATTGCTACGGCCCGGCGGTTTCTCCACCGGGTGTGTGATGGTGGGAGATCGCACGGGCCACGTCGAGAAGACGTGGCCTTTTTGTTTATCGAATAAAACCGCAAAGAAGACACCATTTTCTATAAGGTGGGGATGAATTTGCAATTTAATATGTGCCAAAATGTTAATATATCATAGAGAAATGAAGAAGATTGTCTTTTGACAGTAGGCGGATCACCTTTGGAAGTGTTAAAAGAATACATCAAATCTCAAGGACGTGACAAAAATGCTTCGAACCTACAAGTTCAGAATCTACCCTACGAG